>CAYREN010000245.1:0-7446 GCA_964423255.1 uncultured Roseivirgaceae bacterium
TAAGCCCAACTTTTGTAAAGGTTGTTTCCTGGTATGACAATGAAATGGGATACTCAAACAAAGTTGTTGATTTGATAGAATACATGGATTCTGTAAAGTAATCCAGTAAAAAATAAAATGAAATGAAAATGCCCGGAGTTTCCTTCGGGTATTTTTTTGTTTTTACCAAAATGAATTGACGATCAATTCATTTAATCGTTTAATAAAGACTATTCTATCATTTCTCCATTGTGCAATAAGTTTTTTGCCTGATCTACCCAATTGTCCCTTTCAATTCTACCCGGGAAAAATTCAATTATATCAGCAATGGTTTCTACATCTTGAGGAGTAAATTTACTGATTTGCTCAAAAGTATAGATATCAAGGAAATATAGTTTATCTTGAATGAATGGTCCAATTCCATGGATTTGAGAAAGATCTTGTGCATCTTCTCTATGGGCAATTCCAATTTTTGTATAATCAATTTTATGCTTTTTTAATTTCATACGCTCAAACAAGGCCGTTTTCTTTCCTCCGCTATATACCAATTCTTGAGCTTGTGGCACCCATTCATCTCTTTCAATTCTTCCAGGGAAAAACTCAATTGCATCATTGATTGTCTCAATATCCCTATTTGTAAATTTGCTAATTTGCTCAAAAGTAAAGATATCTATCGTATTAAGTTTTTCTTCAATATATGCCCCTATGCCACTGATTGTCTGCAGGTTATTTTTTTGATTTTTGCTGGACCTCCCAAAACCATCATAATCTAATAAGTGTTTACGTTTTGCTATTCGCAACAATGCGGCATCTTTTTCAGCAAGTTCATTTTCTTTATTATGCAATTTTGTATTGGTATCTTCTATTTCATCAACGGCTTTTACGTAGAGGGTTTTGGATGCTTCATAAACCTTCTTTAATTTTTCATTGTCATTTTTTAATAAGCCAAATTCTTTTTCCAACAAATCGAGCTGTTCGTTTTTCAATGAGTTATCTGATTTTAACTCAAGCATTTTCTTATGTAATCCGCTGTTTGATTTTACGGCTTTTTCCAACTCGGAATTTAGGAATGAAATTTCTTTAGAAAATTTTGATTTGCAGAAAAGATAGGTTGCAACTATTCCAATGATGGCGGCACCTGCCAACATAAAAATGATTTCAAAAGCTGCTCCTGAAGCAGTTTGCGATTGTAATAAAATCAGATACATTTTTTTGAGGTTTGAGTGTTACTAATTTATTTCGATTTGAGTTCTTCTATTTTGTGCTCTACCTGCCTTTGTTTGGTTATCAGCTACTGGAGATAACTCACCTTCGGAAAGCGTAGAGATTGAGTTTTCTGGTATGCCTTGATTATGGATATAATCCTTGATGAAATTTGCCCTCATCACACCCAAATCAATATTAGACGATTCGGAAGCAATATTATCCGTATAGCCAGTGACGCTGATTTTTGAATTGGGGTATTGTGATAAGTATAATTCAACTTTATCCAAATAATTATTAAAATTTTCATCCTTTATAAAATCATAATGATTGTAGCCATGATTTAATACATAGCTTCCAGGAGATTCAATTTTATTGCTGACTGATTTTGGAGGTTCTATAATCTTTGTGACAGGTTTAGGTGTAATAATTCTTGACTCTAAAACTTGCACCTTATTCTCAGCACATAATCCCTTGATTTTACATATATAGTAATAAGTGGAGGCAGACGACCAAAGCAAAAATGCCATTGATCCAATGAGGATTGTTTTCATAATTAAGGTGTTTATTTCTTTATAATCTATATTAATATAATAAGAAAAAACCAGGTTTTCCTTTATAACATCAGCTGTATAAAAATAAACTTCATGTTTAAAAAAAATGTTTTAGAAAAATGAAGAAAAATTTAAAATCATTGTTGAAATCAATATTTACCATGTAAAAAGTATTATCACTTAATCATTTTATTATTTCGAAAAGACTATTATCGATTTTGAAATAATGGAAGTATAAAATATGTATTTATGAAAAAATGAGTAAATGAAGCTGCTAAATAAATTCTAACAAAATGTATAAAATAGCATAAATATTTATTTTTAAATGATAGTATATTTATATAATTATATTGTATTGATTAATTGACTATGTATTTGCATTGATCGCAACAAAAAATTTAAACTCATGAAAATAACCTACCCTATTTTGGCAATACTGTTCTTGGTATTATTTGGTTGTCGCCAAGAAAAGCCACCAACAAAAAATGACAAATATTACAATAGCCAATTTAAAAGGGTGAGTTATAATAATCCTAATTTGTCTGTTGACCTTGGAGTGGGGTTATGGGCATGGCCACTGCCGGTCGATTATGATAAGGATGGAGATTATGACTTACTCGTTTCCTGTCGTGACAAGCCTTTTAATGGTGTCTATTTTTTTGAAAATACTTCAGGAGATGCATTTCCAATATTTAATCCACCGGTTCATATTGGTGATCCGGTAAAGAATATTCAAATTTCGTATGTCGATGGAGAACCCAGGTTTTTAACGCCCGGCGCTGAGTTACTGGATTTTACACATTCCTTTGGCAGTAAATCTACTAAGCTATTTCCGGATGACTCGATCACCAAGCTTCACAATAACATTCGATTTAACCAATGGAAATATGTGGACTATGAAGATGATGGAGATTTGGATATTGTAGTAGGCATTCAGGACGGAGAAGACTATGGTTGGGATAATGCCTTTGATGATCATGGCAATTGGACCAATGGTCCATTGCATGGATATGTCTATTTAATTGAAAATGTAAAGGGGGAATACATATTGAGAGATAAAATAATAGCAGGAGGCAAGCCAATTGATGTTTATGGGGCACCGTCACCAAACTTCGATGATTTTGATAATGATGGAGACCTGGATATCATCTGCGGTGAGTTTTTAGATAAGTTTACCTGGTTTGAAAATATTGGATCAAGAAAAAAACCAAAATATGCCAAAGGAAGATATTTAGAAAATTCGTTGGGATTGATAAGTATGGATTTAGAAATGATCCTTCCGGTTTCTCTGGACTGGGACAAAGACGGTGATATTGATTTGGTGGTAGGGGATGAAGATGGCAGAGTGGCATGGGTAGAAAATACCGGAAAAATTAAAAATCAAATGCCTGTCTTCAATTCTCCAAAATATTTTCAGCAGAAGGCTCAATATCTAAAATTTGGTGCTTTGGTTACACCCTTCAGTACGGACTGGGATGATGATGGCGATGAAGATTTGATTTGTGGTAATTCTGCAGGTTATATCAGTTTCATCGAAAATCTTGGAGGAGGTGATCAACCAAGTTGGAACAAGCCGCTATATTTAAAAGCAGAAAATGAAATTATTCGAATTCTAGCTGGAGAAAGTGGATCAATTCAAGGGCCTTGTGAGGCCAAGTGGGGATACACCACTTTATCCGTTGCTGATTGGAATAATGATGGATTAAAGGACATTATTGTAAATTCCATTTGGGGAGAGATACTGTGGCATGAGAATATAGGCACAAAAGGAAAGCCTATGTTGGCAAAGGAAAAGTCCATACAGGTCCAATGGCCTGGCAAAGCTCCTAAACCAGATTGGTATTGGTGGGATCCCAAACCAAATGCGTTGGCTACTCAGTGGCGTACCACTCCAACAGCTATTGACTGGAACAAGGATGGATTGATGGATTTGATCATGCTGGATTATAAAGGATATTTAAGCTATTTTGAAAGAATAGAAACAGACAATGGTTTGATGCTAAAGCCTGGAAAACATATATTCACTTCTGATCCCGGATCATTCAACCGCAATAATGAAGTGATGGATAGTACTAAAGGATTCCTGAGACTCAATACTGATAAGTATGGCAACAGCGGAAGACGGAAGCTGGCATTTGGAGACTGGGATAGTGATGGAGATATTGACATTATTTTAAATAGCATCAATGCGGTATTGTTAGAAAATGTCGGAACAGATAATGAAATTACAAACTTGAAGCTAACCAGCAATTTTACAGATCAAAAAATAGCAGGGCATACCACAAGTCCTACCATGGTGGATTGGGATAAAAATGGGAAACCTGACTTGTTGATAGGAGCAGAGGATGGTCATTTTTATTACTTGAAGAATGAGTAAAAATTGGATACAAAATCGTACTTGATCTTCTGATTTCTTCTTGACGATTTTTACTATATTTTTTATGCAATTGACAGGAATCTAATCACAAACAGCTCAGGGTCATTGTCAATAAACTCCAGAATCAAAAGACCGTTTTTTCTAAAGTGGATCTCTTAAATCGTGCTTTTTTGGGTCATCATCTCAACTAATAGATTTCAATTTATTCTGCTTCCCAACTTTTTTGTTTCATATGGTGTCACTAAGACAAACCAACTTTTACCAAACCATTATAAAATGAAAACAAAAAAACAGATTGCCCGTCAAAAAATGATCCTTATTACAGGAGTTTGTATTGCTGCTCTCAGCATTTTTTTATCATCCTGCGAAGACAAAGTAGAAATCACGCAAAAATATACCGTAATGGCCCCGGTATATATAAGCCCTGAATCACTGCGAGCTTCATTTGACGTACTGCCTCCAATTGAGGTGAGCAACACCGGAAAAATTTATTTATACCAAAATTTTATATTGCTAAATGAACCTGGAAAAGGAATCCATGTGATCAACAACATCAACAAAGAACAACCTAAGATCATCAGCTTTATAAATATTCCTGGAAATTATGAGATGGCAGTGCGTGGCGATAGACTTTTCGCCAATAGTTATATGGATTTGGTCGTGCTGGATATTTCAAATCCTGAAAACGTAACCCTCTCCAAAAGAATTGAGGACATATTCCTGAACCTTGCCCAACAAGAGCAGTATTATGATTTAGAAAAAGGAGTATTGGTTAGCTGGGAACCAAAAGAAATTATTGAGGTGAATGAAAGTGAGTTTAATGGATCTTTCCCATCTTATTACAACTATAAGACAAACTTAGCTTTTAGGGGAGGTTTTTCAACTATGGACCAGGCTCTATCGAGTTTTGCTCCTGAAAGTGCTCCTGCAATACAAACTGGTAAAGGTGGTTCGATGGCCAGATTTACAATCATGAAGGATCATCTTTATAGTATTGATAATAGCAATATGCAGGTTTTTGATATTTCAAATCTGGATAACCCGGTACCCGGAGCCAACCTAAATATTGGTTGGGGAATAGAAACCATTTTTCCATATAAAGACAATTTGTTTTTAGGTACACAATCCGGGATGATAATTTACGATAACTCTGATCCTGATCGGCCAACACATTTATCAACTATTTCACACATCGTCAGTTGTGATCCTGTTGTAGTAGAAAATGACTTGGCGTATGTGACATTAAGAGGTGGTACTGGCTGCCGGAATAATGTTAATCAATTAGATGTCATTGATATCAGTGACCTAAAAAATCCAAAACTGCTCATCTCACATCCAATGACCAGTCCTCGTGGCTTGGGAATAGATAATGGCACCTTGTTCATTTGTGAAGGAAAAGCAGGATTAAAGGTTTTTGATGCTACAGACATAAAAATGATTCCAAAAAATTTATTGGCCTATTATGGAGATTTTGATGCTTTTGATGTGATTCCATACGATAATAATTTAATCATGGTAGGGAACGATGGCATCTATCAATTTGATTATACTGATCCTAAAAATATCAAACTATTGAGTACAATTTCCATTGCTCGTGAAGAAAAAATGCTATAATTGAAAATGCTGATCATGAGATATTTTATTTTTTTCTTAGCCTTGAGTGTAACTATTTTTTCGAGTATCGATACTCATGCACAGGCAGACAAGCAAGTAAAAATATCGTTAATAAACGGAGTAAAAATCAAAGGAGCTATTGTAGAATCTTTTGATGAAGACAAGCTGAAGGTGAAAATTGACAACGGTAATTCACTGTTGATCAGCTACGATCGAATAAGCAATATTAAATTTAAAGGATACGGTACAATAAATAATAAATTCAAAAAAAGACTGGAGAATCCACCTGCTCTAAAAACCAAATCATTTTACAACGAGGTTAGGGGAGGGTTGATGTTTGGAGAGGAAGCCCTTAATGTAACAGTTCAATCGATCAATGGATATCAGTTTAGTAAATACCTCGGTACCGCCATTGGGATAGGCGTAAACAAATATGGGAATTATGTAACCATGCCTCTTTACACTCAGATAAAAGGATACCTATCCGACAAGAAAGTTTCACCATTTTATTTTGGAGATATAGGCTACGGATTTGCATGGAAAACCAGCAAAAATGAAGATCAATTCGAACTTGATAATCTCCGAGGAGGTCTCTATTGGCAACTTGGCCTGGGTTATCAAATAAATTTTTATAATAGTTCAATGACATTTTCCCTTGGATACGTCAGCCAGGATTCTAAAGCCGAATATGTTTATTATCGACCATGGGATATCGATGATGTAGAAATATCGGAAAGGCGATTGCTCAGGAGAGTAGTTTTTTCGTTAGGATTTCTATTTTAGATTATACTTCCTTTTGATTAAATGTCAGAAGGAAGTTTTTTAAATTATTAAACGGCTGGACTAAAAACCAAAATTCGGATTAGCCTGATTCAAATCAATTTTCGGTAAATTAATTATTTAACTTTGACCTAAAGACAAGATGAATGCCCAGTTAATGTAGTTAGCATTAGTTCCCAAAATCAGATATTCTCTTGTTCATTTGCTCGTTTTCCAATTCGAAGGTTTCAATTAAATTATACTTTTTAGCTGGTACCTCCTTGAAGTGCAGCGCAGTTATTATTTCAGAAGTTGGTACAGTTTCTTTTCCTTTTTTTATGGTACTTTTCACCAAACAGGCAGCAATATCCTTTCCCTTTCTAATTATTTTTTGCTCCATATAAATCCATTTTTCGTCTATGAAAGATATTCTTGTGTGGAGATCTGCTTTCTGAAACATTTTGAGAGGTCTATAAAACTGAACACTTATCGCTTGGCTTGGGAAGAACCATTTCTTTTTATTTGCTAATTTTAAGAAATTAGTCCTAACCATAAAATCTACTCTTCCTACTTCCATGATAGTCATCAATGCAGCATGATTCATTACAGAAACATCAATATCTGTAATCCATACTCTAAAGGGTAGAGCAACCGTATCGCTAACATTTATCTTTCGCTTGAATTTTGCTTTTAAAATTGCAGCCAAGAGTCTTATCCATCTCATTAATATCGAAATTAATTACCTACAAAGAGCGTCTGCTAACAGACTCTCTTTCAACTTAAAAGTAATTTATATAAACCATATTAAGGCTCTTGTGGCTCAGTAATTTATCGGTTTTTTAAGAAGAGCGGATATATAGTTATAAAGAGAGATGTCCGCTAAATTGGTTCTATGTGAAATATAGTGGGTAACTGAAATTTGTCTAAGGTCTTATTATTTAAATAACTCAACAAATTGAC
>CAYREN010000246.1:0-7441 GCA_964423255.1 uncultured Roseivirgaceae bacterium
ATATAAAGTTGTGGCTATTCGAAATAAGCATAAAATCTGTTTTCCAATCAACAGTAACAGGAAAAAAACATGGTTACATGTATGCCCAAAGAGGGGCAGTTACATTATATTATTTCACTTCACCTCTTTTACAATTTCGACAAATTTACGACCAAACGCACGGGTACGACTCCTTAACGATTCTCTTGCCAGCCCCTCCATCTTCAGATCCGGCCCTGATTGCAAGCTCAAAAAAATCCTCACCAGACAATCTGCCAGGCTGTCCGCGTCGAGAGGGTCAAAATAATGTGCACAAGGGGCGTCTTGCTCACGATGAACAGGTATATCCGAGACAATTAAAGACTTTCCCAAAGACTTCACTTCTTCAACGGTGGTACTCCAGCCTTCAAACAATGACGGCTGCAAGACTGCCATACTTTGCCTCATTAGAGAAAACAGATCGTCTCGAGGTACCAAACCCAACAGAACCATTTGCTCACGAACACCAGCTCTGGAAATCATCCCCAGGAAATGGCCAAAATAGCCCAACTCTCTCTCTTCATTGGTATTCCCCGTACAGACTATCGTTAAACGAGGACATTTTGGCAAGGCTTTCTCTAGAGCTTCGACGACTACCTTATGATTCTTATGTCTCCAGAACTGATTAGGCAAAAATATGTATCGCTCCGGTATATTATATTTAGAGCATATATTCTTTGGAGGGCTGATATAAACTTCACTTGGTATTTGAGCAACAAAAGGCAACACTCGCGCCTTATCCAAGGCCCAGGGGGCAAAAGATTTTAAATCGTCATAACAACTTTTACTACTTACAATAATTCTCTTTGCATGGCGAGCTGATCGAGTAAACGTTCTGTTACGACGAGCGATTTCTTCCTCTGAAAAGAACTCCGGAAAATGCAAATGCTGAAAATCTGGAATCCAAGATAATAATGGCAGTGAAAAATTTGCTCCTAATTCGCCAATGGTAAAGAGAGCACTGACACCAGACTTGCATAGAAAAGAACTGATTTGGTTTTTTCTCTTTATTTTGAAGCCGAGGTACCCGGCAACACGAGAGAACTGCCTGAACAAAAAAGAATCCGGTTTAAATACAGGACGAGTTAACACATAATCCACGAATGGTAGCAGCGATTGATAATCTCCTCTTTGCACAAACAAAGTAATGGTGGGCCTATCATTTTCACCTAATGATTTCAACGCAATAAATATATTTTTCAGATAATATTCTCCAGCCGACCACCCCTTACTCGGAATATGAGAGAAAGCGACATTAATTTGTCCCGCATTCTGTTCTGTATTCATAGTAGACAAAAAATCGCCTGGTAATACTGTAAAATAGAACCGGCCTTATTATTCATTACCGTTGACAGGGGCCAACAGGTCAGTATTTTTCTTATCCTCCTGAAACCAATTAACATATTCCTCCAAACCATTTCCTATGTTTTTCTGAGGACGCCACCCATAATGCTGCAGCTTTGCAATATCTGCCCAATAATGCAAGGGATCACCTTCTTTCCGGTTCCCATTCATGACAATTTCTGACCGGGTCCCGAGTAACTTCTTTATCTGTACAAGGATATCCAATACTGTCTCCCGCCTACCCCCTCCACCATTTACAATGGTATACCTGTCACTAACCTGCGACATCAAATAGATCAGGGCAACAGCATCCTCGACATGCAACCAATCTCTTGTTTCTTCCCCTGTTCCATAAAAAATCACCTTCCTGCTATTGGATGACAATTTCGTGCAGGCATCCCATAACAATTGTTTTCTTAACCCATTGCCATAGATAGAAAAAAAACGTATTACCACTATCGAAAGATTGAAATTCCCGGCATACGCCTCACAAAGTTCTTCTGTTATTTTCTTATAAAATCCATACGGAGAAACGGGCTTCAAGCTATCTAATTCCTGTATAGGTTCATCCTCTTTCTCCCCATAGACAGCGGCACTTGAAGGGACAATCAACTTCGCAGCAGGTTGACTGATCCGGATATATTCAAGAACATTAATGGTAGACGTAACTGTCTTTTGAAATTCCAACATAGGAACAGCTACAGAATAACCAACTGAACTACCTCCAGCGCAATGAACAACACAGTCTATTTTTTTTGTTATTTTTGCAAGACTGCGAATAGCTACATCAGCTTCAATCCATTGATCGATCCCAAAATTTTCAGGATTCTCTTTTTTCCAAAAACCGTGGCCGATCCCAATGACTTCATAGCCATGTTTCTTGAAATGGGCCGCCGTGTGACGCCCGAGAAACCCATGTGCACCTGTCACGAGCACCCTTTTCACATCTTGCTCCCGAAAAAAGAAAAAAGTCTTCCCGGGGTATTATCGTCCCGGTTCATCTTTCGGACAATGACCCTTTGAATAAACCATTGAGGGACAGGGAAACGAAACCTTCCCTGTAATCCATTGACAAGCTCATCTTGGCTGGAAGGGAACAAATTAATATCCGAACCAAACGGTTCCAATACCTGATCGACTTTAAGCCCGGCGCTGGTGATTGCCTCAACATAATCTGTCAGCAGGTATGCATACTCGCCTCTGTACAAATGGTGCAGGGCATGGGTATCAAAGAACAGTTGTAAATCCTCTTTTTTGGACAATACATGTTCCCGGGTAAACAGGAATACTCCACTAGGCTTCAGCACCCTGGACGCCTCGCGGCAGAAGGCCGGCAAATCGTCGGCATGATGGAGCACTGCCCGACCATAAACCAAATCAAAAGAATTCTCGGCAAAGGGAAGTTGTTCTCCTCGTTCCTCTTCAACAACAATATCCAGCCCAGGCTGGATCAACTGCCGGATGGCACCAGCGCCCACCACATCACTGGGATCAGGTTCAAGAGCCGTCACTCCCCAGCCGTCACGGGCAAAAGCATAAGAAGAAATCCCTCTCCCCGCGCCAATATCAAGTACCCTGCCACAAGGCAGAGAAGCTAATAGTTTCTGGACCGCTTTCCATTCAGTAGAACGGTAAAACCTTTCCGCACTCTTGCCTGGCGGATCATCATAAAAACAAGCCTGAACAAGCGCCTGCTGATCCGGCTGATCTTTCAGCCACAGCACCGCCTCCTCCCAGGTCAGTATCCTATCGTTCATTTTCCGGAATTTCACGGATGATCCTGGCAGGGTTACCGCCTACAATTGTCCATGATGGAACATCTTTTGTTACAACAGATCCGGCCCCAACAATGGCACCTTCACCGATCGTTACACCTTTAAGTAGAATTGAGTTAAACCCTATCCATGCTTTATCGCAGATCATTATTTCTTTTTGTTTGATATGAGTCCAATCTTTTCTTCCAGCCATCCACTCAGAGACATCATTGCTTCTCAGCGAAAATTGAGTTGCATGGGAATTATGATCAACAATTGTGCACCCCCAAGCTATAAGAACATCATTACACACAGTAATTTTCTTGGAACAAATCAAATTTGAGCCGCCAATAAAAGTATTATTCCCTATATGCACAGATGCGCCCCTACACTCAAACATGATCTTCCCGTTAACCATTGAGTGGGAACCAATTGTTACCCGGCAACCTTCCTTATTAGCTATGACCTGATTATATGAAAATTTACTTCCGTTACCAATAGCAAAACAAACGTTTGATAGAGGAATGTTTTGGCATTTTTCTTCAACTATTTTTTTACGAAACAATTTTCTTAGCATGTTAATATAACGTTTCCCAGTAAGCACAAAATCAACCATCCTCTCTGTTATAACATTTCTCCAGGAACAGAACCTCGAAACTCACAGAGAGTTTCGCCTCACTTAAACCATAACGAAAGATCTTTACCTATCAATTCTTCTGTTTTTCTCACATCACTTATAAAAAAATTCTTTAATTCATTTTTGAGTGATTCAGATAATGCTTTTGGCTTCCTCTTTCTCCTGTTTAAATTAAATAAATTTATTTTTATGAAATTAGCCAATCTAGCAGGTATAAATGAGCGATGAACAAAATAATCAAAATTATTTTTCAAAAAAAACTGCATCGTTACACTTTTAACATCATACGAAGTATTTTGAGGCTCCATACTATATATAAAATCGTGGCTAGACAGTCCTAAAAAGCTCAAAATTTCGGACAGCTCAACCCTAGTGTTTTTTACAAATTCTTCAAAAATAAAAGTATAACAATTTCGCGCACCGAAAACTTCATAATATCGTTTTACTTGTTCATAGTATAAGCCCGTATTGAGATAGAAATAATTCCTATGATAAATATTATATTTTCGATTCCTGATAAAGTAAGGATCCTTAAACCTTTTCTCTTCTTCTTTAATGGCGGAAACAAAAGTTTTGGCATCTTCATAGCCTTCCGATTTCATCCAGTTGTAAAGAGAATATGCCCGATCCACAGGATTACGTAATGATATAATAATCTTCGCATCATGATTTGCATATTTTATTTTCTCTGCCGACTCGGGTGATGTTAGATACGCATGGCACGCTTCTCCGATCAATTGACTATCTTTTGCATTCCGGAAGAATTCAGAATACCTGCATAAATCATCCAAACCATAATCATCTGAGTATAAGCATAATTCCTTAAATCGGATATCTTTAGTCATAAAAATATGTTTATGCTGCCCCAGATAATACCACAATGAAGTAGTTCCGGCTTTAGCGGCACCAACAATAAAAAAATCTGGAATGTTTCTTTGAAATTTCGCCTTCATAAAACAATTTAAGCTACAAATAATCTAATTGTTTCAACGTGTCACCAGCAAGTTCTACAAATTTATTTTGCAAAAACAATGGCATCTCTTCTTTATAACTACCTTGCTTCCCTTTTCTAATAAAAAAAGCATTTTCCTTCCAATCAGTTGCCTTATCCCACAAAGAACTTTCTTCTTTTTCTCTCATTGATTCAAAAGAACAATTATTTGACAACATGCTTAAGAAGTTGATATCATATTTTCTACAAACAAAATTACAAATTTTTCTTAATTCAGAGATAGGATCAGAAAGCAAATCTTCGTACTTTACAACCATCATAGCTGCATTATAAGGATTTTTTAACCACTCCTGCACATGCTCATGCCACATCATTGGCACATGTTCCTTATTCTTACATAAAACTATGTCGTTAAGACTAACATTAACATTCCTATTTTTGAGCATATTATAATATGAAACAACGGCATCTCTCCCATCACGAACAACATAAATAATTTTTTTATATTTTGGATTTGGCAATAAATGGCTCTTAAAACAGACACTCTCTGAATATCTTACATAATATTTCATTGCCATAACATCAGGCACTAACTCTCTGACTAAACGATTTGAAATATATTCCATTGTTGTCCCATACATTATCCCGCACATTAAATGTGTCATCCAAGTATTCCCCGATTTAGGATAACCAACAATAAAAATGTCATTCTCTAAAGTTTCACCTACTGATATATACCTACGCGTTGCCTTTGCATCCTCATTAATGATTGATACGGGATAAATCTTATTAGCAATCTTACTCCTTAAATCTGCAAATCTCATTCTATATTTTATTCCTCACAGTTTGAGATAGATACACCATAGTGGACATACAACTAATTGCTGTTTTTACATGCAGAAATACGCGCGCAACTCTCCCATGGCTTACATTTTCTCGTTTTACTTAAAAATAAACTTTCTAATTTAAATCCCTTGTTACCCTTTCCACTTCTTGGAGAATTCGGCGATTTCCTTTTTACTCCAAAAGTGCTGACAAAACCGAGAAGCACACATTACTGAAATATAAATATCCGGCAATGTTACTGAAGTACAAAATTCTTTATAAATATCTTTATACTCTTTATCTTCAGCTTTGTTTCTATAATTCCAACTATCAATCTTGCATCCGATAAACTGAGAAATGACAGCTAATTGTTCAGAATATCCGAGATCGGACCGATAAACTAGGCCCCTTACCGAACCATTTCTATATGTATCCCATTTTCGTTCAACAGGAAACGGTTTGGAAAAAACGTCGATATCGAAAGTAGTCCGAAAATTACGATCAAACCATTCTAGACAAATATTATGGGGGTAGTGACGCAAAAACATGTTGCGCAACTCAGGAGCAGTCCATTCACGTTCAGAGAACTCAACTCCTGAATCCCGCTTAAAGTTTTCAAAAAAAGCCGAAACATTCCTTGACAAAGGCTCTCGCACCGGACAAATTACATACACGGGCAATCGTAACCTTTTTCGCCACTTTAAAAGCCTCTGACCACTTGGGCACATACCACCATAGTTGTGCGCATAAACGACCACTCCCTTATAATTAGCAGAAAGCGTTGATACCAGAGAGGTTGAACCAACTTTTCCCATCTGAAACACATAGACTGGTATGTAGTATTTTTTTATTATGGTTTTGCACATATCCCCTATCCCTTCTCTTTTTTCTGATTACCAGCAAACCTCAGTTAACTTCAAAATCCACCGATAGACAAAAGCTGTATTTGGGGAAGCATAGACATTTTTTTTGCGAGGACACATCGGGGAGCATTACGCACGTGCCTCAATGGCATATTCTAAGGGCAAAAAAAACATTTTGGGACCACATCGCGTCACCATTAAGACAAAATTTTTCCTCATTTTCATGACAAAACATGCAAGATATGTACATTATTGCGAACAATATGCTGGTGTTATATGTTGGAACACGCGCATAATCCTCCCATAGCTTAACTTTTTTTTATATTCCAATTTATTGCTGGCGCAACAAAACCAGGCTTTTTAAATTCATATGACGACCCGGAACTATCTATTATTTTTTCAACATTAAACATTAAAAATACATTCCCTTGGAGATGTTCCCCTACCCCTGGACTCCCTACCTGCAAGAAAACTTTGTATACATTATCATTAAACAAATTCGCAGGTAATTCTATTACAGCCTTATACTTTCCTGGATATTTTATCAAATCTTCGCAATCATGCGACGAAGAAACAAATAAAACCTGCTCATCTGATGTCAAAATTTTTAAATTCATACGCATATTATATATACTATCTAGAAGTACATATTCTACTTCAATGAAGACGGACTCTGTATTTAAAAAGATTTCTTTACTCTTCCCAGAGCGATCAACAAGTTGCATATAAACAAGCTTAAATCCATTACTACCAGGAGCATCATCCAACTCCCACTTTCTGACTGCACATTGCATTAGGCTGTGACTGCTATATCCAAAATAATGTTCAATGCTTTGCGCAACATTACCAGCAAATGACACTGCCCCTTCTTTAACAACCAATCCTTTACCACACAGTTTCCTTATGCTCGCCATGTTGTGACTCACAAACAAAACCGTCCTCCCGGCTCTCGCCACCTCGCCCATTTTCCCTAAACATTTTTTCTGAAATTCAGCATCACCAACGGCAAGCACTTCATCAATGATTAATATCTCGGGGTCCAAATGAG
>CAYREN010000247.1:0-7411 GCA_964423255.1 uncultured Roseivirgaceae bacterium
GAAAAGTGAATTGGCGCATCAATATGAGTTCCACCATGTTCTGCTGAGGAAATGTTGTTGGCAGAATAATAGTATCCTTTATCTGTTTTCCCTTCAAATACTGTATCCAGCTCAAATTCTTTGGAAGTAACCCAATATATCGTTTCATCAGAAAAATCATGCGATAGATCCACGAATTTGGTTTTTGATTCTTGATCATGGGTAATTTGCGATTTACTCGATGGAGATTTCTCATAACATCCTGAGAGCATTAGAAAACAAAATAAAATGCAGATTAAATTTGATTTCATATAGATAGAGGTTAAAGTTGGTTTCAAATTCAACTAAATTAAATGATTTGATCTATGTTACCACAATATAGTGATGAGACTTCAATTATAAAATTATAATTCTTGGGTTTCCTTACCCTGAAAAATGAAATTAATCATGCTAATTTCCTGAAGCCAGAGTCCTAAGGAGGTAAGGCAGTTAAATTAATTTACTTATTAAAAACGGTATTCCAGGTTGAATATGTTTTTCTTTTATCACCTTCATCTGTGACGAGCCCTGTATTTCGCCACAATTTTCCTAAGTCTTTTAGTTCTTCAGGGAATGTCAACCAAAGTTCGTAAAAGTCTCTGTGAGCCCACCAGATTAAATATTCGTAGTTGTTTTCCTGGGCATTTATAAATAATGTCTCAAGGTATAAATTTTGCTCACATTCACTGCCTTCGATCATTAAACTAAAACTGTCAATGGAAAGATCTTCTCCAAGATGACTCGTTTCAGAAAATGCAATCGGCTTAGTTATATTATTGTGCAGAAAATCGAAAGCTTCCTGAAAATCTGCTTGGGTATGTTGGCCTTTAATAAACGGATAAAAGCTTATGGATACAAAATCCATAGTATTGGCATAATCGATTATATCATCAATATAAGCTTCGGGATCTGCCACGTCGGGCTGCAATAAATTATGCAGAGAAATTGACTCTGATATTTTGATCAAAGGAAATTGTTGTTGTATTCGAGTCTTTACATTTTGCATTAAAAGTTTGTACGCATTCCATTTTGAGGGAGAATTTTTTCTTAATTCGTTTACCTCGATGGCAATAATCAAATAATCAGGATCCAATTGATCAGTTAAATATTTGATATGCTTATAATACGCATCTTCGATATCCTTATCATTTAAGTTGACATAATTGGGAATACTCCCATCATAATCTTTGGCAAGGTCACTTCTATCGGTATTTAACAAACTTACGGAAAGTGCCAGTTTGATGTTTGACATTTTCCGAGAGACTCTCCCTCCAATTTCATTCGTAAATTCTTCTGGTAGTGGAAGATCATTTATCCATGAATTCCATGGGATATTACTATCAATGTGCTCAGAATAAATATCGGAATTGTCACCAATGAATTGATAGGTATCATTTACCGATTGCTCGGTAGGTGCATATGGCCATGTACTAAAGCCCATGCTAAAATTTCTGGAATTGTACTCGCTAAAAAAATGTTCACTATTACAATCATTGGCAGGTTGGTCTGTGTGCTCTTTGGCACATCCAAAAAGTAAACTTGTTAATATGACCAGTAGAATTTTATATGTGTGGTTTATTTTATTATCGATAGGCAATTGATAGAATTAAAAGGTTACGTATTTTATTTTATCCACATGTAATAATTATTTATGTTTATTACTTCAAATGATGCATTGGGATAAGCTTTTCTCCATTGCGTAGGTATATCTTTACCTTGGACTCTTTCCATTTAAATTCATATCCATATAACGAACCGCTGCGCTCTTCAACCCAATCTATTTCTTGTTGTTCATAAGTTCGCCAAAAATAATTATTTGAAGTAATTCTCTTATATTCCTGATATTTTAACCGCTCGCCAATCATGTAATTTTCCCATAATTGCCCAATATCATTTCTGGATTCAAGGGAGTTAAAATTTGCAATTACTGCATTCCTTATTCCATTATCAAGGAAATACCATCTTGAGTTTTTTGTAATCTCTTTTCGAAGGTTTCTGCTAAAACCTTCTACTTTATGCAGTATATATACTTTACTTAATAAATCAAGGTACTTTTCTACCGTATTCTTACTTATTGATAACTGCTTACCTAATTCTTGCATGGAGACTTCGCCTCCAATTTGAAAGGCTATCAACCGCAATAAATTAAATATTTTCTGAGAGTTTTTTATTTGTTCATATACTAAAATATCTTTCAACAAATATGAACTTACCATTTCATTTAGGTAATCAGCCTTGTCCTTTTGGTCAGGTAAATGCAATAATTCTGGATAATTGCCATATACTAATCGTTCCTTTATTTTATCAATCTTTGATAGATTATTCTCAATCTGGTTATATTCATTTTCTGAAAGTGTATATAAATTGAATGAGTATTTTCGCCCTGTTAGCGGCTCTCCTGATTCTTTATGAATATCAAACGATGATGATCCGGATATAATAATCCTTAACCCTTCGATCTCATCAATCATTAATTTCAATTTCAAACCTATCTCAGGAATCTTTTGTGCTTCATCAATGTAAAGGAATTTGTTTGAGCCTAAAACTTGTCGATAGTTTTCAACTGTTCTGATCGATAATTTGTCATGAACATTTATATCTTCTCCATTTAATGAAAGAACTGGTTCTTCAATGCTTTTCAATAACTCTTTTACAAGAACAGTTTTGCCTACTCTTCTTGCCCCAAGTATAACAACAACCTTGTTGGGTTGTAGTTTTTTTAATATAGACCCCGCTAAATCTCTGACCAAATAAACCATAATACCGTCATGTATGTGACGCTATTTATAATAATTAGGTCATATATCCAAATATTAATTTGTTTTTAAATGACAAGATATTGTCAATCTTTATTAAATCCAAGGTTGAAGTTTATGCATATAAAAGTGGTCAAAGACTGATTTGCTGAATAGTCAGTAAGGTAAAAAGATACATTTTAAATAATTGTTAGAAAAAGGTTCAAACAAATAAAATAGGTTACTTACCCCAACCAGCCTTCCCGATCCAAACTGCGATATTGTATCGCCTCCGCAAGATGCTCGGTTCTGATGTCTTCCGTTCCGGCTAGGTCGGCAATGGTTCTCGATACTTTCAATATCCGGTCGAAATCGCATACTGATAATATAATTTTCACCGTTGCTATTTGAAACACAAAAGCTCTATAGATTAAAACGAAGGAAAAAAGGTTAAAAAATTGAATATGACTGATATGGTAATGTTACGAGCTACAAGCTCTCACCAGCGAGGGATATGTCAAAATATGTAATAGTCTCCTCCAAAATGAGCAGGGCCTATTTTATACTAAATAATACCTTTTAGAAATTAAGAAAGTCATTCCTAATATTGCTTGTAAATATACTCTTTGGTTTGAGGGACTTAAAGAATCAAATTTAATTTCCGCAAAGCCATTTATTGATATTTAAATTGTATACAATTTTCAAAATCTTAGCCAATTTAAAGGTACTATTAATACAGTTCCCATGCCGCCCACTTTGTACTATTGGCATGCCGTCCAAATTTTAGTGGAGGGCGCCCAACTTCAAATGCGCCCAAATCCGGTGCTTTTCCAGTGAATTTGTCATTGAAATTGTTTAAACGTGCTCCTGAATCGATAACTGGATTCGCAATTGTAATCACCGGATCTGTCAATATTTTTTCCTGACCTCCGATCATCACAGGTACATTTCCCCATTTTACAGCCTCCACAGTGGATGTGGGATAATATTCAAGATAGAATGATTTTATAAAGGCTGGAAATTCTCGCTTACCATGCAGTTCTTTGGCAATTCCCTGATCCATTCCTGTAAAAAGGTCAAAATCATAGTCTCCGGATGAATTTGATTTTGAGGTGGCCAAACGACCGGCGCAGTGGAAGATGTTGTTTCGCGTCATGGTGTTTTGATCTGGATGACTGGTAAAAACATTGAGTGGACCATTGGGTTGTAAAGCAGTGTTGTGAAAAATGAATTTTTTACCGCCCCCAAATTCACCACGGGATCCTGTCTTGATCATGGATCCGCCTAAAAATTTTTTATTACTGCGGGTCTCTCCAAAAATATTGCGAAAAATGTAAAGCGGACCTTTCGTGGTCGATGCTGTTGCAATATGTTGAAAAGTGTCAGTGATATAATTGCCCCAAATTCGCACATTCATATTGGCTCCTTCACTCTCAATGGCATCGTCATGACATCCGCGAAAGATATTGCCATAAATATCAGAATCCCTGTTGGGACTGCCCTGATCACTATAGTTGCTGCCTCCTCCAAAAATATCATTATAGCTGTGATCAAAAGTTGTTAGCAGGTCATTGTATCGAATGATATTACCTCCCGTACTATTGAAAAGGGATATCGCCTGGGGACCGGAAGGATGACCAGTTTCCCAATTGTTTGCACAGCCCCGTGGGATTTCAATTAAATTTCGTTGAATAAGCAAGTTGCCTGCGCCCTGTTCCCCATAAATTCCGCTATCGTAATCACCTTCATTTCCAAACGAGTCCGGCCCCCCACTGCGTCCCCAGAACGTGATATGGCATGATTCGATCACAATATGATGTCTTCCACTCTTAATCAGTATTCCATGTATAGCTGCGTTTTTCAATTCCAGATCGCGGACAATCACATAGTCGGCATCAATTACTAGGGTGTAGTCGGCGCTGTTTCTAACATCGATAGTCGCCCGGGATTCGGGATTTGGTGTTACCAAATGGTAGCCACTTGCTGAGCCAGACGTGCTGATTGTTAATGGCTCAGACTGATTAGAAATAAAGGTTGTTTTTTCACTAGGAAAATGCTCCTGTAGAGTGGTCGCAATAGTTGAAAAGCTTCCACTTTCAGTCTTTAATTGAATCTCATACTGCGTGCCCGAATGCAACCCTACAATACTTCCACGATACTCTCTATCTAAGGAATCATAAACTAAATCGAGTGCCTGGTGCTGGGAATCATTGGTATTCTCCTTGTAAAAAACGCTGCAAACCCCATTGGGTTCTGATGGAAAATAGATGCTGAGACATTCAAACGTGGGAACAGTTTTAATTTCCTGAGCCAGCGTATTTCCATGCACTATATTGATAAAGGCAATTCCAATTACGAAAATTAAGACCACTTTCAGTGATGATGATTTTGTTGTATAGAGCATTTTATATAGATATAATTTGAAGGTATCAATTTACACCGTTGCTATTTGAAATACAAAAGCTCTAAAAATTAAAACGAAGGAAAAGAGATTAAAAAATTGATTATGACTGATATGGTAATGGTACGAGATGAAAGCTATCACCAACAGGAGAGATCATTAATTGAAGTAGGGGTTCGATGAAAAAAGCAATTCATCTTGGCCACGTTATTTAATGGATTCCTGTTTGCGGTCTATTCTCCAAGCATAGAATTTGAATATCATCAGGTTTAATCCCTTCTTTGGTTTTGCTTGTTCAATTTTCTTCATCATATTCTTAATCTGAATCATACGTCTATCAACTCGTTTGCGTATATCTCTTCTCCAATATTTTATCTTTTCAGGATTCTTCACCCCAAAAGAGTTAATAGTGCTTATTTCATTTATAATATTCTTGCGATTTTCCTGAAAAGACGATATGAAATGGCAGTATGATTTATAAAAATTTCTAATACTTAAATCTTCTATCAGATTGACACACACATCACTTATCAAACGAAAATAATCATCAATAAAAGTGTGTGTAGTTAGGGTGTAGTTAGCATATGCTATTTCGATATTCTGAAAATTCGTTTGTGGTAAATATGTAAGAACTATGTTAGAACCTTTGCTGGCAATAAATTTTTCAAAATAGTCTTTCTCTGCTTTATTGAATGAACTATAAGCACTAATAATTGGTTGAGAATTATCTTTGACCTCAATAATATAAAAATGGTCATGCTTGCCTTTATTAAGGTTTAACCATTGCATTCTTACATTTAAATAGTTTTGAGCAAATACACTATAAAGTCTATTAAATATTTGATGTTTATGTACAAGATTAATGAGTTCAGATTTTTCGTCTTTTTTTAACGACTTTGAGTAGGACATCAATTTGTGAAACCTTTCAAAATCTTTATCCTTCTGCCCTTCTTTAATGTGCTTTCCATATAAAAGGTCTATTATTTCAACTAATGTTGCCCAATTATGGTCGTTTCGTGTCCGAATTTGTAATTCAATTGGCCGAGATTGACGGTCAATTTCAGATATATAAATATGAATAGATTTGTAACCAGTCTCTTGAGGATTAGTGTAGTAATCGTTTTTTTTCCTTATTACTACTTTATCCTCAAGAGTATTTAATAGTTTATATACGTTTTTTTCTGAACTGAATACACATCTGCAACCCGCAATATCCCACATCCTGTCTAAATCCATTTTAGGATATCTATTGAGTTTACTTAGTATTGATTCAATCCTTTTAATTCGGTAGGTAGTTATAGAATCATGTCTTATTTTTTTTGCCGATTCATAAAGCAACTCAAACATTCTTGAAATGCTCCCCTTGTAAGAAACCCGATATTCTTCAAGTTCTTTAAATAAGTTTTCAGGTGTGTTATCTATATTTTTTCTAATGTTATCACCTAACTTACGAATCTGACTATTTGATTTCTTACCCATTATCAATGTTTGAATTTAGTATTATTTTTTCCATATAATAAATTTTGGCTACTTCATAAATCATTTGATGAGGCGAACGGTATGGACTTTTTGAAATCGATTGGGCATCGGGCCCAAGAGAATGAATCTTTGTTATTTCAGGGAGTATATAAATTAATCAATACAGTGACATCTCTAAGAGTAGTGCTAAAAAAAGAAATGAAAGTATTATCTTTGATAAAAAGGGAAATTATGGCAAATATATCTGATATAAAATCAACGCTACATAAGTATATCGTAGAGACGGAAGATCTGGATGTTCTAAACGATGTAAAAGATTACTTCCGCTTGATACTAAGTAAAAAAGGCCAGATTGTTGGCTATACCAGTGATGGTATCCCATTGGACATTAAGGCATATAAAAAAGAAATTGATGTAGCCCGTAAGCAAATAAGGGATGGAAATATGATTGATCAGGATTCCTTAGAAAAACTATCGGAAAATTGGTAGCCAAAAAGAGACTTAAAGTGATATGGTCAACGAAAGCCAATCAATCTCTCGAGAAAATATATCAAGACATTAAAAAGGATTCCCCGTCAGCTGCTAAACGGGTTAAATCAGAGATTTTTAAAAGTACAAAATCGTTAGTTTCCCATCCTGAAAAGTACCAGTTAGATGAATATTATCCTGATAATCCGGGAACAATCAGGAGGTTTTTTCGATGGAGTTATCGGATTATTTATGAGATTTGTGATGAATCCATTGACATCCTCATTGTAATCCATACAAGTAGAGGTAA
>CAYREN010000248.1:0-7395 GCA_964423255.1 uncultured Roseivirgaceae bacterium
TGCATCGCTACAATATAATTGACAGCAACTGCCCCTATCAATATTGGTATTTGAATCGCAACAGCTATCCTTGTTAAAAGGCCAAACATGATTAGAACCCCACCGCTAAAATGTGCCATGGTCACATAATGGTAAATCAGCATAGAATTTAAAAATCCGTCATTGGGCGAAATGATATCTTTCAAATGTTGAGCATCTGACATAAAATTCATTCCCTTAAAAAACAGGAACCCTCCTAGGAATATACGCATTACATCCATCAAGAAATAAGGGTTGTGTCTGTTTGCCCACTTATTCATATTTTTAATCGTTTTCATAGTTATTAAGTTTTTTTTAATAATTACGCTGGTCTTTTATCAATGTTGGTTGTAATTGCGTTTGTTGGTGGTAATTGTCATCCCTATGACCAGGTATTTTCTAACAGCAGAAATTATCATTACAATTTAATATCGATAAAAAAAGCAATGAATTGATTTCGCTATCAAAATAAATTGATGAATCAATTAATATTCTCTTTTCAAATTGTAAAAATCTAAGAACAATGATTCTCCATTGAATTTATACGTGATCGTTTTGGCTTTTTTCTCAGCATTGCAGTATGGAGAATCGTAACGGGCATAGTTTAAATTCACCTGTTTTTTGTTCAGTAAAAATTCCTTTCCAAATTCAAGTTCGAATTCGTTATTTTTAGAAGAATATGACAATACCAATTTTTCAGAATCAAAACTTATTTTATTCCCAAGGATTCGCTTGCAAAATTCCGCAAAGGAATGATCTTCTTCCTGAGACCCTGCTTCTGTTATCCAATAAGTCCGTTTGCCTTCCTGAATCAAGTCATCTGTTGTGTTTACCCGATAGCTCAATTTATTTTTACAAATAAAAGCGGCGTAAGTTGTTCCTTTCCTACCGAATACATAGTTATTTTCAATGTAAACGGAATCAAATTTTTCTTTTGGAAAATATGCATGAGTATAATCCAACAGGGCTTTTTCCATAAGTCCTTTTTTCTCTGGAATATTATAAATAGCTAGTGACACATTGCCATCCTGGGCTACATGAGGTAAATGCCCATATCCAACCCAGTAATTTGGCGATTGATTGTGAACGTCCTTTTCAAGTGCCGGATGAGTATGAAAAATACTGGTTGTGTTTCCTATATTCATTCCGGCAACATGATGTTGATCACCATATGTCCCCGGATGATAATTTTGAACAGAATAGAGTGAATAATCCTTGGTCTTATAAGTATATGTATTTGCTTTCTGAATGGCCACTCCATTTGATTGAGGATTGATGGCCCGCACTATCGCCGGCTCCAGATGCAACCACCTAAGCAATGTGATATCAAGTGTTTTAAAATCTTTCACGAAATCATTCGTAAACATACGCGCCTTGCGCATCAGCGACAGGGTATTCCTGACTATCTCAGGATTGGTAAATGATTCCATCCCCAGCTGCATCATCATACTCCTGTTGTCGCTGCCAAAATATCCTTCATCTTTCAGTTCAATGATATCGAGGCCATTGTTTTGTTTGATGACAACAATGTTGGTATCTCTGGCAATTTCTCTCAATACAGAAGGTGGTGCATATTTTTTAGTTACCACCATCCCATACATCATTCCGGAATGAATCAAATCCCCATTTCCCCAATAATACTCTGTAAGTCCTCCCAGATTGGCTCCCGGGCCACCTTTCCGATTCCCTGAATAAGCCCTCCCGCTGACAGAAACGAATATGTTATCGATGTTTTGAGAAGCTACATCATAAAGAAGCATATCCATGATTATCTTGGTCTTTTCTACTATTTCTTTGTCATTCGCATAATCTATCAGATTGATCATGGCCCCAATGTCTTCCTTGTAATAGACCCCAGAATAGAATTCAATAAAACCATAATTCCAGCGCATCTCCAACCAATTGAGCGCCCTGATCCTGGCCTTAGCAATATGTTCCTTTCCGGTGAGACCACTCCCAGTAAAAACTACATCAGGATATTTTTGTCCGATGAGATATTCTGCGGCAGCAAAAAGAATTTGATGGTTTTCACTCCAATAACACATCGAATTCTCACCCGGCTCATCCCACCAATACCTGAATTCAAAAAGCGTCTCCTTGATCTTTTTCAGAGTGCTTTCAGGGATTTGATCTCCATATTCATACATGATTCGAATCAAATTGACCATACGAAAATCAGCGCAATCATATTGTCCATTAATGTATTCCAGGGTACCATCCAGACCATCCCAATCAATATCTGTTTTTCCATCTAACAAGTCCCGGTAAATCTGATTCTGATCTGATTGAATATCTTTTTTCAGGCTTCCTGAGATGCGTTTTATACGAAGAAATGCGTATAAAGTCAATAACCAGGGTAGTTACTACTATCGATAACAAGAGGAATAATATATGCTTAAATTTGAATTTCATTGCTCATAAATATTATATAGCTAACCTGAGTAAATCGCCTGTTCATTTTTTAAATATTCTTTCAATACAATTGATTTTTTAGATTAGGGTTGCAACCCTAAATTATGAAAAATTAGCGTCTCGAAATAGCATTATCATTTCAATATTTGATGTTTAATACAGCAATAAAATTGAGCAGCTGATGAAATCTATATTGCAATAAAAATTGTATAAACTTACTTCGTAAGACAACATATTAAGGCCGTCCGTTATTAAAAAACCAATCACACAAAAATTTACTTTTTTATAATGTGATTAAATTTCTAATTATACTTATCGCTATATTTTTTATATAACTTTTTCTGCTTGTTGTCGAGGTCAATTTGGCGACCAGAGATAAAAGCGTATTCGATAGTACTTGTTTTCATATCAAGGATATCGCCGGTACTGACAATGATTGTAGCATCTTTTCCCACTTCTACAGATCCCAGCCTGTCAGCTATGCCCAATGTTTGTGCAGGATTGAGTGTAATCATTTTTAAGGCTTCTTCTTTGGGAAGACCATATGCAGCGGCTGTACCTGCAAGAAAGGGTAAGTTGGCAGTGTTCATGGCATTACCTCCATCAATAGTCACCTTTATATCAGACTGTTGCAGTAAGTACGGAAGCCGGAAAGGAAATGAAACTTCTTCTTCGGGTCGGGACGGTAACCTATGTGTGGTTTTCAATATCACAGGAATGTTATTTTCTTTTATAAAATCCTTAACATAGTAGGCATCGCTGGCACCAACAAGAACAATCTTTTTCACACCCCATTTCTGTACCAACTGAATACTTTTAATAATTTCCGCAGCTTTATTTACATGAATATACAAAGTGGAAGATCCGGTAAATATTTTGGCAATAGCACTTAATTTCTGGTTGTTTATATGCTGATTTTTTTCATTTGCATATGTTGAAGCATCAATCATATTTTTTTCAATAGCCAGAACAGTCTTGGAATATACTTCGTTTTCCTGTGGTTGGGTTTCACCTTTTTCCCTTTTGGGAGCACGAAATTTACCAGGCCAAAATAAATGGATACCCTCATCAGCACGTACTACCGCATCTTCCCAATTCCAGGCGTCTAGTTGCATGACGCAAGATGTTCCGGAAACTGTGCCTCCTCTCGGGACAATTTGAGAGATTAATATTCCATTGCTGCGGTGGTTAGGAATTTTTTCTGAGTCAGTATTATAAGCTACCATTGCTCGCACATTGGGGTTAAATTTCCCGGTTTCATTATAATCATTGGTGGCATTTACGGCACCAATTTCCGATAATCCAAGAATGGAATTTACCAGGATGAGTCCTGGATATACGTGTTTGCCCGATACATCAATTTCATTGTATGCCGTACTTTCGGCATTGAAATTATCGGCAACACCTGCGTAGGTAAGGATCCCCTTTTCAAAAGTTACGATTCCTTGTTCAATCACCTCTCCATTGCCTACATGTACCGTGCCTCCTTTCAGTAGGATAGGCATACTTTGCGGTGGGGCAGGTGAGGGGCTTTGCGCTTGGATATTTGATATGAAAACGGATGTAAAGATCAGGGTTGCTATTATATGATATTTCATGAGATTTGTATATTTTTTTTCTATGCGAAATGCATTGAGCATAAAGCTGATGTTGGGTATTTCGATATGAATTAATCTTTTTAATGTGTTCATAGTATTATTGATTATCAATAAACAAATCATCGCAATGCCAATAATGATTGGTAGGAGGAGAGGGTTTGCCAGAAGGCTTCTCCTTTGAGTTTTTAATTTTCTGTGTAAGCCGCGCACGTTCATCAATTATCCATTGCTGCTTTTGTTTGTTTTGCTCTATATCATAATATACTGTTCCATCAATAATGGTTTTTTCTGCAACAGCATAAATAGAAAGAGGGTGTTCTGACCACAGCACGATATCGGCATCTTTGCCTACTTTGATGCTACCCATTTGCTCATCGAGGTGTAGTAGTTTGGCAGGGTTGAGAGTCACCATTTTCAAGGCTTCTTCTTCCTTCATGCCCCCGTATTTTATTGATTTGGCAGCTTCCTGATTTAGCCGTCTGCCCATTTCTGCATCATCAGAGTTGATGGCCGTGATGATACCCTGCGATCGGAGTATCACGGCATTGTATGGAATGGCATCAATCACTTCATACTTATAATTGTACCAATCGGAAAAAGTTGAAGCACCGGCGCCATGTGCTTTCATCTTATCGGCAACTTTGTACCCTTCAAGAATATGTGTAAACGTATTGATGGTAAACCCAAACTTGTCGGCTACCTTCATCAACATATTAATTTCGGATTGCACATATGAATGACAAGAAATAAAGCGCTGGCCGTTGATGATTTCTAGTAGTGGTTCCAGATCGAGCTCTCTTCTTGGAGGAAAAGTCTTTTTTTGATCTTCTGTTGATAACGCATTGTAAGCCATCCATTTTTCTCCATATTCATGAGCGCGGGAAAAAGCATCCATATAAATTTGCTCCACACCCATTCGTGTTTGTGGATACCTTGTCGATACGTTGCTCCATGATTTTTTCACGTTTTCGCCCAGCGCAAACTTAATAAATTTGTCAGCGCCATCGATTAGCATTTCATCAGCTGTGTGGCCCCAGCGTAATTTTATAATTGCTGATTGTCCATCGATCGGATTGGCAGATCCGTGCAATAGCTGTGCGGCGGTTACACCTCCAGCCAGTTGCCTGTAGATGTTGATATCCGTGGGATTTATGGCATCTTCCATTTGCACCATTGATGAATTTGCAGCGACATCATTTACATTGGAGAGGGCGATGTGTGTGTGCTCATCAATGATGCCTGCTGTCAGATGCTTACCTGTGCCATCAATAACCCGGGCAGATGACCTACTCAAATTGGTGCCAATTTTAAAAATTTTCCCATGGCGGATCAGCACATCTGTGTTGGTAAGAATGCCGCTCGATTCATTAGACCAAACGGTGGTGTTTTTGATGAGTATGTCCTCTTGTTCAGGCAATGCAGTATCGCCATAAGCTACAAAAGGGAAAATCACTGGCCCGGGCTGATCTTCTTCTTTTTCTTTGTCTTCTTTCTTTTTCACTTCTCCACTATAGTTTGCTGTCCACGTTATCCAAGATCCATCGGCTAATTGCCCGGTGCCCTTCATGTCTTTTTTAACAATCCATCCCGACAGGCGAATGATCTGTTTGTCGGTATTAGGAGAAAAGCTGAGGGTAATGAATTTTGCTTTGATGGCAGCCGAAACTTTTATATCAGAGGTGTCATTTTTTACAATCCTATATTTGTGGGTTCCCGAATTGCCTGATATCTCCAGTTGGTAGGTGGTGTCTGCCAGTGCAAGGCGGTATGTTCCGGAATAATCCTGCTCAATAGGACTCACAACATAGCGCTGACCAAGTGTCCAGTTTTCATGAATCTTCATGCTATCTGAGAAGATATTGTTAGTACAGATTAAGAAATTTGCCAGTAATCCGGGCTTTAATTGCCCAAGTGATTTTTCTGCTTTTATCATGGCTGCCGGTGTTTCTGTGAGTGCTTTTAGTGCTGCTTCTTCAGAAAGTCCCTGTTTGATAGCTTTTCTTAAATTTTTCCAAAAGGCTGCCTTGTCCAATAAATTTGTAGTAGAGATAGCAAAATCAATATCAGTATTAGCCAGTACAGCTAAGTTACCAGGTGCCAGCTCCCAGTGCTTCATTTTAGCAAGGGATACATCGAGTGCTTCATATGGGTCGTTAACATTGGGAGGCGTGGGGAAATTGATGGGGATAATTAACGGTGCGTTCAGGGCTTTTACATGGTTGATTTGTTGATACTCATGCCCACTGCCTTTAATGATGTACTTCTTGCCAAGCGTATTTCCCAAATTGCTAGCCCTGAAAAGGTCAAGTAAATTGGTGACAGAAAAAATATGTGGCAACATTTCATTCCGATTATAAGCTTCAAGAGAGGCGTCAAAAAACTGCTCTTTTTGTTGGTGATGATACCATTGGGCATCATAATGAGTTTGTTTAAGAAGGGCAATACTACCCATGATTGACACCGGAAACATTTGTGTCGATGATCCTTTTTTAAAGGAATACTGTGCGGCCACGACATTTTTAATGATCACCATGTTCACTTTTTCATCATTCAGACTAACGAGGGCAGAAGTTCCTCTGGCTAATCCGTCAGGCATGAATGTGACCACAGCACCGAAGCCAAGGTTGCGTAATTTCTTCGCTTCCTTTTTGTCAATTTCGAAATGTTCATAGGTGTTGTATTCAGATTTTATAGCCTCATTGGCGTTAACTGGATTTTTGTTTTTAGAAAAAACCTGTTCTGCTTTTGAATAGTCAAACGGCTTCCCTTTTTTGGGTTTTGGTAATCCATAATTCGTATGGAGGTCAATAAATGAAGGATAAATAAATTTCCCCTTCAGATTGAAAACGGATACTCCGTTTGGGATTTTGATATTCTTGCCAACAGCAATAATTTTTCCCCGCCGAATTAGCATGGATGCTTTTTTAAGTATTGTATGGCTATTTTGAATGATGGTAGCGTTTGTAAAAGCATAGGCTTCTGCACGCTGATCCTTCACATCATTTAGTGGAAATGTTTCCTGACTAAAAAGTGGAAGCACCGGTAGCAATAATCCCACTAAAACTAAAAAAAGTCTGTTCATATAATTATTATATTTCATTGTTGCTACTTTATTTAATAATTATGATTCGTAAATCCCTATCCAATATCTTATCCTAAATTGTAATGCTTAAACTTATTGAATCACATTAACTAAATTAATAGATTATCCAATATTTTTAATAAAAAACATGTTGTTAATAATCGATGACTGAATACCATCACGCTAAAGTAAGTGGACAAAACATTAACCTGCTAAATGGTTTTTATCTATATCTTAATTATTATAATCTTTTCCTGAATTACTTTTTTTGCATGATGCCCTCCA
>CAYREN010000249.1:0-7300 GCA_964423255.1 uncultured Roseivirgaceae bacterium
AATATTTATGCATAAACCTCTACTTGATAATAATTACTCACAAACAAGTAATAATAATATATTAATAATAAAAATATCAATCCGAACAAAAACTTATAAAGTCCTTGTTACTCCCCTTTCCTAAATATCCTTGATACAACTTTCCAAAAGTTTTAAAATTATGGAAATATTGATGGATTTATCAAATATATATTGGTTATTCTTTATGAAGAGGGGATGCTTCACAAGAGCTGTCCGTGCTTTCACATTTTCCCATTATTCCAACAACTAACCTTATTCCTTCAACCTCAAAAACATCGGCATATAAAACAGGATGGCTACCATCGAAAAGAGTAATCCGCCCATGGCACCAGAGGCAAACGAAAACCAAAATACTTCCTTTTGCCCTTGCATAACAAACGGTACCAATCCCAGTACGGTAGATAGTATGGTCAATATCACCGGGATAATCTTATAATTAAAGGCTTTGAGGTACAAGGAAATGCCCACTGACCGATGCCTCTTCATCACATTATAGTCATTGATTATGTACAGACCTGAATTGACCACGATACCACACAGCAGAATAAAAGCAGCAAAGCCTCCCTGATCAAAGTTAATGTCAAACAGATAGAAGGTCAGGAATACACCAATAAACGATATGGGGATGAGGCCGATGATGGCCAGAGGTTGTAAGAGCGATTCCAGAATAATGCTGCAAATAACGTATATGATGGCAATGACAAGAAAAATAAGGTAATACTGACTTTTATCTTTTTTGTTCCAGGACCAATTGTTTCTATTGTCTTTGGCCTGGTAGCCGAGCGGGAGTTGCTTGTTTATCTGTTCAATGTGTTTTTCGCGAACCATACTCGCCAACTGGCCAGGGCCTATAAAATCGTACGCTACGACCAGGGTGTATTGCTGGTTGTTTTTATGGATGTCATTGCCAGTTTTTTTCTTTACAATATTACCGATTCCAGCCATTTTAATAAGGATACTATCCACTACAATTGGCTCATTACTCAGATCCCAGGTGTTGAATGTCTCACTTCGATCAGAAACCAAACGCACGGGTTGGCGCTCACCATTTAAATAAACCGGGGAGAGATTTTTGCCATTGGTGCGTGTAGCAAGAAATTGATAAAACCCTGACATGGACACCTCGTTGAGGGCAAAGCGTTGTTTATCAATTTCAAGGTTGTATTCGTGCAAAACTGCTGCCGATCTCCATCCGGTACTCCCGGTGATGTCCACTTCTTTGATCCTCCCATTTTTTAACAGATCAGCCTTTAACTTTTCGGCATAGCCATACAAATATTCATAATTGTAGCCCTCTAATATGATTTTCTGACTTTTATAACCTGTACCCAAGGCATTGCTAAACCCACGTCCAACACCATAAACACCCCAATCCAAGGCTCCAAGACTGATGGCTTTTGATGTAAGTTCTTCCTTAAGGTAAAAAGGGAAACTGCCAAACTCTTCTTCTTTTTTAAAAGTAATTTCTATCCTTGAATTTCTGTAATTATTGATTGATGTCTGAAACATTTCTATCTCATCAAATTTGCTGATGTAGTTTTCCATCCTGCTCACTGCTTCATTAAGTTGCTGCACGGTGCAACCCTCTGGCATGGTGCCGGTCACAAACAGCGTGGTACGTTGAGGATCGGAGTAAAAGGAACTTTCAAAAACATGCTCTGAAAATAAGCGCAGTGAACCGCCGAGAATTTTCTCTGAATATGGCCGTGCTGTTTCCTGATACCATGGACTGCCAATAGTCTTGTTGTAGGTTTCAGGCCAAAAGCCTTCACTTTCAATTTTTGAGGGTAGCCACTGAACCGGTATGCCAAAACCCAGAATGAAAATTAGAATAAACACCCAGCTAAATCTTTTTTGGAATCGAATTACTCTTTCATATCGTTTAGAAAAACGCACAACCCTGCTTTTCCTTTTGTAGAAAATCTTACCGGTAGTGTTTTTCAGTTTAATTTTTTCCATGAGCGCCGGAATTAAAAACAGCGCAATGAAAAGCGATACTGAGAGATTGATGATAATCACCAACGCAAAGTCAATGAGGTTGGCACGTTGTGATTCTTTCAGGAAGAATATAACACACAACGACCCAATGGTGGTGAGGGTGGCTGCTAAAATAGCCAGGAAAACATTTTTGTTTTTATGGTATCGATAATGATCGATCATCACAATGCTGTTGTCGATGATAATACCAAATGAAACAGTGATGCCTGCAAGGGAATATAGATGCAACTCCAGCTGAAAAAAATAATAAAAGATCACTGCCACCAATATATTGGCAATCAGACTGATGGTGATAAGCAACAAATATTGAACCTTGCGGCTGATGATGATCACAAACACCAGCAGAATAACAATAGATATTAGTGTTCGTAATCCAATTTTGTTCAGTTCTTCGTTGATAAACTCTGTAGTATCTGAGGTTTGTAGGACTGAGTAACCCGCTGGTAATTCTAACTTGAGATCAGCCATAAGCGCTTTCACATCTGTTGCGGTATTGATGTTATTCACATTCTTTTCAGCATATACATTTAGATTTATAGTATTCAATCCATTAATCCGGAAATAGCTCGTTGGTTCTTGCTCCACAAATCGTACTGTGGCTAGATCATTGAGAAAAATAATGCGATCTTCTCTTCTTTTTATAGGGATATTCCAATCGTCTTTAATCGTTGAGCTGGTTTTAAGGATAAGAGAAATTGGTTCATTGGTAGCGTCCTCGCCACGCACTTCTACCATGCCGATAATTGATTGATTGAAATGGTTGCTAATAGCATTTGAAATATCCTGTACGGTGATTTCAAGGCTGGTAAGCCTCTGCGCATTATATTCTATTTTCCATTCGTATGGCGTAGCACCATATACCGCCACTTCATTGACTCCTTCGATAGAAGATAATTTCGGGACAAGCCGTTCTTCAGCAATTTTCATGATATAATATGGACTGGCACTCGAATTGAGGGTATAAGATAACAGTATAATTTTATCGGAGCCTGAAGATCGAATGTGGATTGACGGATAGCTTACTTGCTCGGGCAGAGTTGGGTAGCTTTGCCTGATTAAAGTGGCCACTTCAAAGCGCACCACATCCATATTTACATGCTGCTTAAACTCCAGGGTGATATTTCCACTTCCTTTGGTGGTTTTCGAATTTACGTTTTTAATTCCCTTTATACTGTTAAACAGACCTTCAAGGGGGGAGGTCACTTCTTTTTCTATCACATTGGCAGAGGCGTCGGGCCAAGAATACCTCACCGAAAGTGATGGAAGTGTGTGAGAAGGCCTTAGCTGGATATTCAGCACGTTTATCAGACTAATTCCCACCAAGGCCAATGCTATAAAAATGACGATAATGGAAAAAGCATTGCCAGTAGAGGGATCTTTCCTTTTAGGTAACATCACCGATGTTGCATTTTTAGTGTCTGTAGCCAAAATTATTCAATTTTTCTAAAAAATCTGGTGAGGCCTGTATTTTTTATGTCAGTCGAAAAAAGTACGATCATGGCATTACCAATAATATACTCTTCCGGCACCAATCCCCAAAACCGGGAATCCATGGAATTATGTCTGTTATCACCCATCATAAAATAATAATTATTCTGAAAGGTATAACCCACACTTCCTGAATCAGGGATTTTAATTGCAATATTCTCCATAAACTCCGCATCGTGTTCAAACATGTGGATCAGTTTTTTATACAATGCTAAATTGTTTGGTGCCAAAGGTATATTCATCCCTTTATGAGGAATGATCAGCGGACCAAAATTTTCCGGAGTCCAGGTAAAGAGGCTGTCTCCAGGGAAAACACCAGAACTATTTCCCGCTGTCCTGATGCTAATTGAGTCAATTGATGAGGCACTTTCCAAAATCAAAACTTCCGCTGCACTTAGCACAGCCTGATAACTCTTCCCCATAGACCTGGGATAATAGCTCGGAAAATTGATGCCCAGTGAGTCCATAATATCCATGGATTTTTGACGGTTATTATACCAAATTTCGTATCGCAGCTTCACATTACCGGCAGACACGTTAGGTTCACCATTGATGAAAACCAATCCGTTTTTTATAGACAAGGTGTCACCCGGTAGTGCGATGCATCGTTTTATAAAATGTGTCTTTATGTTATCAGGATATTTAAAGACAAGTACATCGTTTCGTTCTATTTTTCCTGCCCCATCAAGTCGTTTATAATCCCACCATTGCTCATTGATCCGTTCCCTGGCATGGGCATTTAAAAAAAATAACGCATTTATCCATGGAATTTCAAAGGGGGATTCGGGTAGTCCCGGGCCGTACTTCAATTTGGAAACGATAATTTTATCGCCGGGAAACAGTGCATTTTCCATCGAGGAGCTGGGTATGGAATACAGTTCAAATAAAAATACCCTAATGGCAATAGAAACAATAAATAATAGCAAAAACAACAATACATAGTAGAGCTTGATTTTGGAAAGAAAAGCGCTTTTCCATAATAGAAAACCAATGGCTATTCCTGTAGCAAGAATCCCAACCAGCAGCCACCACACTTGAAGGTATGTAGCCACAGCTATCAGAAAAATAAAGGCACTAAGTAATAATTTTCTATTGGTCATTATATTAGATTAGTGTACCCCAAATTCGCTTTGTTTGGCATCTAAAACCTTCAAGGTTTGTATAACGACGAATAGAAAACCTTGAAGGTTTGGAATTCGAAGAGAATGAAGAGCGAGACTTTTAAATGTAATTTCCATAGTTACTCATATTAGTTCAATATTTTTTTTCGGTTTGATTTCTTCAACAAAAAATACAGCAATGGAATAAAATACAGACTCACCAATGTGCCGATGGTCATGCCCCCGATCACCGCCAGGGCCAAAGGTTTCTGAAGATCTGCACCCAACCCCTTAGAAAACAGGAATGGAACCAGGGCCAGTATGGTGGTGATGCTGGTCATGATGATGGGTTTTAACCTTCTTTTACCTGCTATGCTCAAAGCCTTGAGCAGTGGAGTCCCACTCCTGAACATCCGGTTGATTGTATCTATTTTCAAAATAGAATCATTGATAATTATGCCACTCATCACTACGATACCAATCATTGACATCAGGTTGATGGAGGCACCGAATATCTTAAGCATCAGAAAAACACCGAACAAATCAATTGGTACTTCCAGCAATACAATTAGTGGGAGAGTGAGAGATTCGAATTGGGCCGCCAGGATAAAATACAGCAACAATAACGATACAATTAGGATTACGAATAACTCCTTTATCAGTTTCTGACTTGAAAATATGGAACCTGAAAAACTCACATCAAAAGCCGCTATGTCGTTGACACTATTTCTGATTGTCTCCATAATCCCAGAGACCGTCAGTTGATTTGCCTCAAAAGCGAGCGGAAAGTATTCCCCCTCTTTTCCTGCATAAATAGTTTTCAGGTCGATATTTCGAGATTCCCTGAATAAAGTTCTTATTGGAATCAATATACCTTTGTTGTTCTGAACGGCAAGCGTATTCAATATATCCTGAAGGGCCTGGCTTTTCCCGCCGATGATTACCGGAATCATTTCCTGATTTTCATTCAAATTCAAAATTTCATTTTCATTGAAAGCGCTTTTCAGTTTACTGAAAACAGATTCATATTTCACATTGTACGCCAGCAACTTTTCAATATCTACTGTCAATACGATTTGTTCCTTCCAGGCAGGAGGTGCAATGGGCGTCTGTGGCAGATTCTTTCTGAGCTTATCTGTAAGTTCAATAAGATGTAGATTATTATTAGGATCAGCGGTATTTAATGGTCTTACTTTTGCTAACAGTGGTGCTTCATTGTCCGAGAAGATGAGATCAAAGATGCTCTCTGCCACATCAAACGTGACAATAGCTTCACTGTATTTGTGTGAAATTTTATCATTCAACATCGTAGTGATTTGCTCAAGCTGACTAACCGACTCAGCACTTATATATACTGATGATTCTGCGGCAGTTGCATCTTTCCGATTTCCCAGCAAAAACTGCTGCTTGCCAACCATTCCCATGTAATGCTCGACACCTTCTAAGTGTTCCATCAGTTCAATCACCCTCAACTTATTCTCCTCAACATGTATTTTTTCATTCCAGTTGATATTCATCACTAGCTCTGTTCTGCCCAGTGACGGCAGTTTTTGTTTGTCGATATTTTGGAATAATAACCAAGCCCCTGTCAATAGCAGCAAAAACAGCACCCATGTTGCTCCTTGATTTCTCATCACCACCCGAAAGCCTTTTTCGTACATTGATTCAAAATCCAATCTTCCTCTAGTGCGAAATATTTTGCCATTACGATACAACAATCGATAATACACCGGAAGCAGGGTGATGGAAATAATCAGTGAAACAAGGAGGCCAATGGTCACCGCCATCGCCTGGTCATAAAATAATGCTCCTGATATGCCACTCAGAAAAATCAATGGTATAAAAACGGCGCAGGTAGTGAGTACAGAGCTAATCAATGGCCGGATAACTTCGTTGGTGCCGATAATGCATGAATTATCCAGCAAACCTTTTTTCAAGCGATACTGACCAATGTTGTCAATAACAATAATAGAATTGTCGATCATCATACCAATGCCCAAAACCAATCCCGAGAGAGAAATGATGTTAATTGAGATATTGAATATATAAAAAAACAACATGGACAAAATCAATGAGACAGGGATGGTGATGCCAATAAGTAACGGGGATTTGAAATCTCCCATAAACAAAAACATGACAAGAAAAGCAAGCAGCCCTCCCCATATCAAACTTTGCTTTACATTGGAGATGGAATAATCGAGTAATACCGATTGATCATGCACTACATCGAAAGTGATATGAGGATAGTCATTGGTGAAGTGTACAATCAATCCAGAGACTTTCTCCTTTAGGGTTTCCATTTGCGCATCACTATGCTTGATAATGGCCATGGAAACTGCCTCCTTGCCATTCATGGTCACCAGACCGGTACGCTTTCGTGGTCGTTCGGCAACCTCCACCAGATCTTTTACCTGAAAAAGTCTTTCTTCGATTTTCAGGTACACATTTTCTATATCATGCAAGTTTTTAATAGTTGACCGAAAACGCACATTATATTCATATAATCCATCACGTATCAGCAAATTACCCAGGTTGATGTGCTGGCTTTTTAGTGCATTTTCCAAAGTTGCCAGGGTAATGTTCAAGGCATCAAGTTTATTCCAGTCAGGGATCAGGACAATTTCAGAATTTACCTTGCCGCTCATATCGACCATCGCAACTTCCGGCAATTGCTCAATACGCCTTTTGATGAC
>CAYREN010000250.1:0-7261 GCA_964423255.1 uncultured Roseivirgaceae bacterium
GGCCTTTTGCCTAATAGATTCAGGATCATTGTATATGCTACCGTCTTCCCAGCCATTTCCTAAATCGCTTTCATAAGAATAAAAGCATAGCAATCTTCCCTCATAAATAATACCAAAGCCCTGAGGTGGTTTGCCATCATGTTCATGAACTTTTGGTAAGCCTACTTTGAACTTGTACTTCTGTAAATAAATTGGGTGATCAAATGGTAATTCTACAAATTCAATATTTGGAAATACCTTTCGCATTTCCAGTCTAATGAATTGATCAAGACCATAATTGTCATCTATATGAAGAAAACCCCCACCAATAAGATAGTTTCTTAGATTTTCAGCTTCTTGATTTGAAAAAATAACGTTCCCATGGCCGGTCATGTAAACAAATGGATATAAAAATAAATCTGTACTGCCAACTTCAATCACGTCTTCACTACTTACAATATTCATACTCAGGTTGCTATTGCAAAATTTAATCAAATTGGGAAGGGCAGTTTTATTAGCATACCAATCTCCTCCACCATTGTATTTTAGCTTGGCGATTTTAATACTTGGCTGAGCCAAAGCAATAGAAATAATTATCGTAAAAATTGAAGTAAGACTAATAAATCGGGTCATCACTTATCATTTATAAAAACTAAGAGTACTTTCTCTATCTCTTTTTTTAATTCACTGATAGAAACGTTAAAATTATTATTCATAAAACTAAATAATAGTGTTTTCCCTGAATTTGTTTCTAAAAATCCTGATAAATTATATACGTAGCTCATTGATCCTGTTTTGGCATGGATTTTTCCAATAAGGCGTGGATACGAACTATTGAGTGTGCCAGTGCTACCCGATTTTGGTAAATACGTAAATATTTTTTCAGTTGGAGTTTCATAATATATTTGTTCCAATATGGAAACAAGAGCATTTGGTGTCAATTGGTTATAACGAGATAATCCCGAGCCATCCACCCAATTAATTTGATTTTTCAGTTCAGGAAATTGGTTTTCTATTATAAATTTTATTGTCGTTTTTGAACTTAATGTATCTCCCAATTGACCACTGATGACAAGCAATATTTGTTCAGCCAAAAAATTATCCGATTCTATTAATAATTGCTTATAGATTGAATCCGCAGGAACTGAGTACAAAACATCAATTTTGCAATCGGGAAATGTTTCCGCAGAGTAAATGGATCTTTTTAAGGTATCGGAAAGTAGTTTGATAAATAAGTTATTCGAATAAATAAAAGGGATTACATCATCAATAATTACTGGTTTTTCGTTGAATTTCAAGATAAAATTGTTCGCACCTTCATCCCTTTCAATTGAAAAATTGTCAATGGAATTGACTTGTTTTAGTGACAAACGATCACTAAAATAATTGGGGATTACATTGATATGATCGCTTTTATAATCTTTATTGAGTGTTACCATATTTCCATAAATTGGGAATGATGACTTCTCTGTGGAATAATAATATGGATAGTCGTCCCACGCCCAGCCCGGGCCAAATCGCTGGTCAATCATTGGTTTTTGAATATACACAAGTTGGCCTGGGAAGGACTGTAAAAAATCCAAGGTATTTCCATACTCAAAGTTTGGATAAAGCAAGGTTGGGTCCCCAGTACCTGAGAAGTAAAGTGAGTCATTAACCTCACAATAATTGATTGATGGAATGGAATCGCCCAACATTTTTAATCCTGTATACCATGTCAGTAGTTTTGTATTTGAGGCGGGGGTAAAATGTTTGTGGGCATTGTAATCAAAAAGCGTTGTTTTATTCTCGATATCGTAAACTAAAAATCCTGTATGACTTTCACTAAATGTAGAGTTAACTTCAAAATATTTTTTCAATGGGACTTTATCAATACGAAATTTGGTAACAGCACAGGAAGATAAAAGTGCCAGCCATGTGAACGTTGAAAGTGAAATAAATCCATGAAGGAGAGTGAATTTCTTCATAAACTCAAATATCAGCAAAGAAGAACTAAAAAAATAGTTTGTTATTGTAAAATTTTAAACTAAAGATTTAGTTATAATTGTATTATAATTAAACAACGACTCTCATGATTACTTTAAAATCTATTTTCATTTCCATTTTCCTTTTGAGTGTTACATTTTATTCTGCAAAGTCTCAGAAATTAAGATTGAGCAAAGAAAGAAAAGTTGAACTTGACTCAATACAAAAAAAACAACAAGAAAATTGGCAGGAAGAAATTGCTATGGCTGAAAACCGAAAATTAATGCGGGAATTGAAAATGGATAGTCTGCGAAAAGCTTATCCAAACATGAAGATAAGAGAACATGAAATGGATGAAAGGAGAGCCAATTTTAAGTTGACCCGAAATAAAGAAAAATATGTGTTAGATTCGACCAATAGGGTTAAATATGATTCATTGATGAAGTCGGCAGATTTTTTAGAACGTTCTTCATTGAATTTCAATAATGGACATTTTGAAGTAATTCCAGATAAGCTGTTTATAATGGATAAACTCGATTCTTTGAATCTTTCTGAAAATGCCATTACAACTGTAAATAAGGATCTGTTTCTCCTTCCTAACTTGAAGAAACTAAACTTAAAATACAATGATCTGACATATAAAAGTATTTCATTTAGAAAGAACATCAATTTAGAAAGTCTTGACCTTAGCCACAACCAATTGGTGAAAGCGCCTTCTCGAATCCATAAACTAAAACAACTCAAAAGCCTCGATTTATCCAATAATCAATTGGCAAAAAATGGCCGAAAGCTGAAACTAAAAAAATGGAAAAATCTTGAATCTCTTAATCTGAGCAGCAATGGTTTGACTGAACTGCCTAGTGGATTGCGTAAACTAAAAAAATTAAAATCGTTGCACTTATCCAATAACAAGATTACATCCCTGAAGGGATTGAATAAATTGAAATCACTGAAGGAGGTTTATTTGAGTAATAATGTAGTTGCATTGGACCCAAGATATATAGTGGAAATAGATAGCCTTGAGAAATTAGTGATGCGTAGATGTAGATTGATTAGTGTACCCGCAGAAATTGGCCAGTTGCATTCATTAAAAGAGCTTGTTTTACCGGAAAACAAACTCATTAATCTTCCCGCAGAAATTGGAGAATTGGAAAACCTTGAAATTTTAATGGTTTACAAAAATCAATTAAATGAATTACCGGAAGAATTATTTGAATTAGAAAAATTGAATTGGTTGGATATCTATTATAATAATATTGATCATTTATCTGATAATATTGCACACCTCCAGAAACTTAAAATCTTATTTTTATCTCATAATAAATTTGACGAGTTGCCATCGACTCTCGGATTGATGGTTAATTTAAAGGAATTGTATGTCCATCATAATAAACTACGAGAATTACCGGATATTTCTAATCTTAATAAATTGAAGTATTTGCATTTGCAGCACAATCATCTTACTGTTTTTCCAACACCAATTCTTGAACTGAAGCAATTAGAAGAATTAGATATTTCACACAATCTTATTACTGATTTCCCTGATGATATTAAGAATTTTAGGAACCTCAATTTTATATATCTCAATGATAACATGACGGATATGCTTGATGTAAACTATGAGAAGTTAAAAATGGCTATGAAAGAGTTAAATGATAGGGGAGTTGGTATTAACTTCGATTACCCGGAAGAGGAAGAAAAATAATAATGCGATCAATTTATTAATTTAGTAATCAAAGAATTTGAGGCCAAAGTAGTATATCTACCCTTCTGTTTTTTAATTTTCCTTCCCAAGTGGAATTATCATAGACAGGATTATGCAAACCAAAATCTTTGATCTCAATCATTTCTTGGTCTATCTTATTAAGAAGCAATTGTTCTATTGTCGATTGACTTCTCATTTTAGAAAGCCATTCATTAAATTCTTCACCACCAATATTATCAGTATAGCTATGAATGGTAATATCATATTGCTCAACGTTGTTAATAAGCTCTAAAAATGTTTTTATTTCTGACCTTTGACTTTCAGAAATATAATTGCTCCCTCCACCGAAATAAATGCTCATATGATATTTGGGTTCTTGAGAAAACCCATTTAAACTTAAAGCAGTTAGAGTAAATATAATTAACAAAGGTAACATCATAGCTAGTAATCTAAACGAAATCCTTTTTTGGATTGTTCAAAAATTTTAAAATATAAAAGGTAAAAATACTATTTAATTTAGGTAATAATACCTATATTTGGATATGGAAGAGAAAAAGAAGTATCAAAAAATAGAAATTCCAAATGTTGTTTCAGAGCCAGAAATGCTTTATGCTGTCAGGCAAAATAATATTGATTCCAAACAAATATTTAATCTCAAAATGCTATCAGGATTAAAAGATGAGTTTTTATCTCTTTCTCTTAATTTAAATATTAAAACATTTAGAAATTATAAATTAAAGCCTTTACCGATGAAACCATATTTGCAAGAGCATGTATTTGCTTTGTTGTCGCTCTTTAACCATGGTATAGTAATATTTGGTTCCTCAGATCAGTTTAAAGAATGGCTTCAAAAACCCAATCACTTTTTTGACAATGACTCACCTCTAGATTTTTTGAATACAATTAGTGGTATTAAATATACAGATGATAGATTGATAGCTATAGAATATGGCGATAATGTATGATCGTTTATAGAATCGCACTAGAAAAATATGCATCTGCATTGTTTAGTTCGGGGGTTGCAAATCGCTGGAATAAAAATAGCCAATATGTAATTTATTGTTCTGAAAATATTTCTTTGTGCGCCTTAGAATTGCTTGCGCACACAAACGGGATTAGGCCTACAGGAAACTTTAGCCTTATGCAGATAGAAATCGCTGATTCAATCTTTCCAAGAGAAGTGAAATTGTCAGAGTTACCTTTGCAATGGTATCACTTATCTGCTTATGCTTATACTCAAAAATTGGGTAGTGAGTGGTACGATTCCCAAGCATCACTTTGTATGAAGGTTCCATCAGTGATAGTACCTTCAGAGCAAAATTTTGTAATAGATACCCTTCATAAAGATTTTGCAAATAAGGTTCATTTAGTCGATTCTCAGAAATTTTTCTGGGATCACAGATTTCCGAGTAGCTGATTAAATTTTTATAATGTTTCCAGATTTTGAAATAGAAGATCTCTGTTTGATCGTAAATTTTTGATAGTAATTATTTAATTTTATTCTACTTGATTGATTATAAATAGACTTTAGGATCAACCTAATGTTTTACAATAAATATGTAAGTAAATAGGAATAAATATCAGGGCATAAAGTATCTTTGCAAACTAATTTTAATACTTCAAAAATAATCTTTTCCAATAATGCATAATCAGCTGTTTTCCAACTAGTTGGTTTTAATTTTTCAGGAAGAGAATTCAACAATATTTTAATGGATACATTTCAGGAATCAGGATTACATGAGCACATCATCAAGGCGATAGAAGAATTAGGTTTTGAAAAGCCTACACCAATCCAGGAAAAGACGTTGCCTTTTCTGCTCAGTTCTAACAAAGATCTGGTTGCTTTGGCGCAAACAGGCACAGGTAAAACTGCGGCATTCGGTTTACCAATGATTCATAATATAGAGTGGAAAAATAAATCGGTTCAAGGTATTGTGCTTTGCCCAACCCGGGAGCTTTGCATGCAAATATCCAATGATCTCGATTATTATTCGAAATACATCAATGGGTTATTTGTTGTTCCAGTCTATGGAGGAACTGCAATCGACAAACAAATTTCTGCCCTTAAACGAGGGGGGCAAATCGTTGTTGGAACACCTGGCCGCGTATTGGATTTAATCAAAAGAAAGAAGTTGATTCTTAATAATATCAAATACGTGGTATTGGATGAGGCGGATGAAATGCTCAATATGGGTTTTAAAGAGGATTTGAATGCTATCCTGAGCAAAACCCCGGAAGGGAGGCAATCATTGTTATTTTCTGCTACCATGCCTAAAGGGGTATCCGGAATGGCAAAAAAATACATGAAGGATGCCGAAGAGATTTCAGTCGGTAAGCGTAATTCGGGTGCTGAAAATGTTCAGCATCATTATTATGTCGTACAAGCCAGTAACAGATATCAGGCTTTAAGAAGAATTGCAGATTACTATCCAAATATTTATGGAATTGTTTTTTGCAGGACAAGGCGCGAGACAAAGGAAGTAGCAGACAAACTGATGCAAGATGGATATAATGCTGATGCACTTCATGGCGATCTTTCGCAGGCCCAACGCGACCATGTAATGCATCGGTTTAGGCAAAAACATTTGCAACTACTTGTTGCTACCGATGTAGCAGCCAGAGGTTTGGATGTAAATGACCTAAGTCACATAATTAATTATAATATTCCTGATGAATTGGAATCATACATTCATCGAAGTGGCCGAACAGGAAGGGCAGGGAAACATGGTGTTTCTATCACCATTATCCATGGACGAGAGACAAATAAAATATCGCAATTAGAGAAAAAGGTTGGTAAAGGTTTTGAAAAAAAGGATGTGCCAAATGGCAAGGATGTCTGTGAAAAGCAACTTTTTACCTTGATCGACAAAGTAGAATGGGTGGAAGTTAATGAATCTACTATTGAAGAGTACCTTGATATTATATATAAAAAATTGGCGTGGCTATCACGTGAAGAATTAATAAAAAGATTTGTCTCTGTTGAGTTTAACCGTTTTTTATCTTACTACAAAGATGCACCGGACCTAAACGTAAAAGCTAAAAAATTTGAAGATAGAAATGATAGAAATGATCGAAGGGACCGAAGAGAAAGAGGTGATAGACGTGAGAAAGGAGAACGTCGTGAGAGAAGAGAAAGAAGTTCGAATTCAAATTTCACTAGATTTCACATCAATTTAGGATCAAAAAATAAAGTTAGTGCTATTGATTTAATTTCACTAATCAATGAACATACAGGAAATAAAAGTATTGATATTGGGCAAATCGAAATATTAAAAACCTTTTCATTTTTTGAGATTGATAAATCTTACGATAAGCTCGTAAAAGATGCCTTCAAAGATGTAAGTAGGGATGGTAATAAAGTGGTAATTGAAGTCTCGAAAAACAAAGAAAAGCCTGATATGTCGAAGCGATTTAAGCGAAAGAAATCCAGATCAGGAAATAGAAGGTATGAATAAAAATACCTACAGGTAGACTATAGAGATAATTTGGGTAGTGCCTCATTACCTTATTTGAGACATCAGTTAAATACTATTTACTTGAAATAAATCCAGATTAAATAATTGGTATTTTCCAGGGGTTACTGTATGTCGGAGTCAAAAGTTCATTAGCATT
>CAYREN010000251.1:0-7259 GCA_964423255.1 uncultured Roseivirgaceae bacterium
GGAAATGGATACTATCAATATTGATGCTACTGGGTAGATTAGAACTATTTACAGTTTTAATTTTATTTACCCCTTATTACTGGACTAAATATTAAGATTTAATTCTTTTCCATTCTTTTTATCGAAATCTCTATTTGCTTATTAAAAAGTGTCTCCAGGTTATCAATCATCGTTGGGATAGTAAAATACTCTTTGACCCTCAATTTTGCTTTAATTCCCATGGATTTCCTTAGTTCATCATTTGAAAGCAACTCACTGAGTTTATCGAAAAGTTGTGTGACATTTTCAGATGCTACCAAAAATCCAGAGTCACCATCTTTTACAAGTTCAGGTGCACCATTTACCGCCGTTGCCACGCTAGCCAAACTCATCGCCATGGCTTCAAGCAGTGCATTTGGCATACCCTCATACCGTGATGGCAACACGAAAACATCAGCAGAAGCCAATAATGAAGTGATTTGATCTGAAAACCCAATAAAATGAATCATACCTGAAACCTCATTTCTCTTAGCAGAAGCCATTAATTCCTTTTTAAGTTTCCCTTCTCCAGCGATGAGTATATTCCAGTTTTTGCTCTGCTGCTTTGCCTTGACGGCTACTTTAATTAATAAGTCAAATCCCTTCTGATTATCAAGTCTTCCAGCAGAAAAAATTATTTTACATTCTTTATCCAAATTATAAATTTGATGTACATCAATTGATGATGGAGATTCCGGAAGATTTACCCCATTATAAACCACATGGATAAAGTCATTGGGAAACCAGCCAAATCCTTCATATATCTTTTTGATAGAAGCCGTGTTTGTAATAATCCCATCTATGTATTTAGTGAAAGGTATAATGTATTTCTTTTTATTTTTTAGATTTTGAATACCTTGCCTTGCAAATATTGCTTTTACTCTAACTTGTCGAGCAGCTCGTGCGCCAATTTTCACATCCTTATTCTGGCAGCAGATGAGAACATTAATATCATTTTTTTTGAGAAATGATTTTAGTGGAGGTATTTTCCAAAAAGCAATATCTGCAGGAATGCTAAAGTGAAATATTTCAAGTTCTTTGGCTTTTGCTTTTTGCTCTATTACCGATCCTGGCAAACAGGCGATTATTGCACGGTGACCATGGCCTTTTAATCCTCCGCCGGCACTAACCATCCATTTTTCACCACCACCCCATTTTGATTTCCCTAAAGAATTGAGGAATAGTATGTTCATTGATATTTAATTTAATTAACCTTTTGACTTTGGTAAAGAAATAATTTGTTAAGTACTATGCCAGATTATTGTTAATTAAAATATCAAATTCTCCCTGATGGATATGTTCGAAATTATATTTTTCGATTACCTCATTTAAAACCCGGCTGCATCCCGGTACCAATCGATCATGAAGTTCAACAAAGAGCACTTTTGTTTTAGGGAGCCAATCTTCAACGCCACTAGATAATACAACCTTTTCACTTCCTTCAATATCCATCTTCACAATATCAAAATGATTAATATTATATTCCTTTAAAATATCAGAAATAGAAAGTGAAATTATATCGCCATTTATATCCTCTATTACCTCAAAAGCACAATGACCACTATTGTTGTCTATAATTTTAAGCTTTGCTTTTTTATCCCAAATTGCAAAAGGTAATATTTTATAATTGCTATATAGGTTTAAGTTTTTTTTGATCATTTCTACATTTCCCGGATGCGGTTCTACAATAAAAATTTTAGGATTTGATTTAAAAAAATTCTTAAAAAATACAGAAGCCAAACCAATATTCGCACCAAGATCCAAAATGTTATCCACTCTGATATTTTTGAGTATATCAAGATCATATTCCTTATGAATGAATATCTGCTTGAAAATTGAGTAATCTGTAGTGCCCTTTCTTAAATGAATGGGGTGTCGAATGATTTTTGAAGTGATTTTTTCAGCTTTATTACGTTTTACCTGAAGGTAAATTCTAAGTCCTTCCGCTAAACCAAAATTGTTAATACTTTTCTGAATACTAAACATACTTTCCCGTTAAATGCTTGCCAATCCGAAAAACTTCAGGTACCGATTGAATTATCATCGGTAATGTTTAAAAGTTTTCTATATTTCAGATTTAGCGAAATGCAAAATTAAAGAGTTAAACTATAATTTTAAAATTATGGCAAAATTCATCTTGAAGTTAACTTAGACTAAGTTGATTATTTTTGTGAAAATTTGAAATGGAGTCAATTGTATGAGGGTATTAATTTTAAATACATTCCCTGTTTGGGGAGGCGATGAAAAATGGACCATTAATATTGGTAAAGGGCTAAGTGAAAGGGGACATAATATAGTGATTTCCAGTCCTCCGGGATCAGAAACTGAACAAAAAGCGTTGGAAAATAGCCTGAATATTTTTCCATTTCATATTGGCCCTGATATTGCATTTTGGAAAATTCTTCCGTTTCAAAAATATTTAAAAAATCATGGAATTGAAGTGGTTTTATGCGTTCAAAACCGGGATGTGAAGATTGGTGCACTTGCAGCGAGGTTGGCTGGAATTCCTGCCATTTTTGCCAGGCAAGGATTAGACACGATGAAAAAACAATTTCTTCATAAAATAGCTTTCACGAAATATATTGATGGTATTATCACAAATACCAATTCGATTAAGAAACTTTATAAAAGCTATAATTGGTTTAAGAAAGATTTTATTCACGTAGTTTACGACGGACTCATTCTTCCAAAAATTCTCGAAAAGATTGATTTGCATAAGGAGTTCAATTTAATATCTGGGTCAAAGGTAATCCTTGGTACAGGTAGATTAGCTGAGCAAAAAAGATTTGACTTATTGGTCGAGGTGGCTGTCAATGCTAAAAAACAAAGTCACAACTGGAGTTTTATTGTTGCCGGTACCGGTAAAGTGGAAATGGAACTTACAAAAATGGCAGCTGACTTTGGGGTCGATGATATTATTAAATTTGTTGGATTTAGAAATGATGTATTGACATTGATGAATTCAGCAGATTTATTTGTGTTGTCCTCAGACTCCGAAGGAATGAGCAATGCGCTAAGAGAAGCCATGGCAGTAGGAAAAGCCTGTATAGCCACAGATGTATTTGGCGTTGATGAATTATTTCAAAAAGGCAAATCGGGGTTGATGGTGAATAAAGGAGACCCGTTGGCACTTTACGATGCCATTGAATCGATCTTCGCAAATCCAGATCTGAAATGTAAGCTTGAAAATAACGCTGCCAAATTAATTAAATCAGAATTTACATTGGAGAGAATGATTGATCAGGTTGAGCAATTGTTTATTCAGCAGTTGGAGAAAAAAGGTTTTAAAATTTCATGATTTAAAAGATTGTTTTTTAGTAGATGAAAAAAAGCTCACCTTTAAAAATACTTGTAAAACTTCCGGTAAAACTTGGAGATACGATTATGTCCACAAGTTTTTTACTGGCATTAAAAAATTACTTTCCTAATGCCCAATTAGATGTGATCATGGCAAAAGGTATTTCTGAACTAAAATACTTCATGCCTTATGCAAATCATGTTTATGAGTTTTCTAAAAAAGAATATTCAGGAGTGATGGGAAACTATTGATTGACGTGTTGTAGTTCCGGTAACTGTTTTGATTCAAAATCTCTAATAAGGCACTTTGTCCTTTTTATTTTTAAATTAAATCTGCCCTCCATGAATATAAAACTAATTTGAAATAAAATTTCACACATAAATAAAATTTATTCTTTCTATTTTTAGTGCCATTTTTAATTAAAATGAGTAAATCTTCTGATCTAAAAATATTAGTAAAGCTCCCTATTAAACTTGGAGACACAATAATGGCGGCTTACTTTTTAAGAGCTATAAAGGACTTTTATCCCAATTGCCAATTGGATGTGATCATAAATAAAGGACTTACGGATCTAAGGGAATTTATGCCCTATATCGACCATATTCACAAGTTTTCAAAAAAGGAATATGCCGGTCCTATCGGGAATTTTAGGTTTGGGAGAATGATTCATGAAAAATTTAGGTATGATTTGTTCTTTTGCTTACCATTTTCATTTTCTTCTGCATTGGCAGGATTTTTTACAGGCAGTAAAAAAAGGATTGGATACAGTACGGAGCATCGAGGTATTTTATTGACAAAATCCATTAAAAAACCGGAAGGGCTTCATATTGTAGAGGAATTTAATTATCTGCTCGAATGCTATACAGGAATGAAAGTTAAATTCAAGACTTTAAATTTCCAACCTGCAATGAAGCCTTCTTTTATATTGAGCGATCATAAAAAGATTATACTTAATATAAAGTCAGGCCCACCATCCAGATCCATTCCAATCAAAAAAGCAATTAGTATCATTAAGTCAATACATAAACGATTTTCATATGAAATAATACTAACCGGGGCTCCAAATGAGAAGGACTATGTGACGCACGTTAAAAATGCATTTGTGGATGATGACAGAGTTATCAATCTTGCCGGGAAAACAAATCTGCTAGAACTCGCATATGTCATTAGCAAAGCAGCATGTATGATTACTTCAGATTCTGGCAATGCTCATGTGGCCAATGCAGTAGGTACACCAACCGTTGTTTTATTTGGTGCAGCACATGAACACAGGGCGAAACCATTTGATCAATCAATTTCAAAAATATTGAGGCTTCATAATCTGGAATGTGCTCCTTGCCAATCTGAGCAATGCAAATATAATGACAACCGCTGCCTGGCAAATATCGAAAATAACCAGATTGTCCAGGCCATGGACGAGTTGTTAAGATTGGATTATTAAAATTTCATCAAAGCCTCATAAACCTTGTGAATGGGTAAACCCATCACCGTAAAGTAGGATCCTTCAATTCGTGAGATACCAATCATGCCGATCCACTCTTGAATCCCATAGGCCCCTGCTTTGTCATAAGGTTCATATTTTTCAATATAATATTCAATTTCTTTATTGGTAAGTGGCTTGAACTGGACCAGTGTAGTATCGGAAAATGACATAACTTTTTTCCAGTCTTTCATACAAACACCAGTGGTTACATGATGTGATTTTCCAGAAAGTGAACTTAGCATTAATTCAGCCTCTTCCCTATTTTGAGGTTTTCCAAGTATTGTATCATTTACTATCACTGTAGTGTCTGCTGCTAATACAATTTCGTCTTTATGGAGATAGGGAAATTGTTTGGCTTTTTGTTCAGCGATATGTTGAGCAATCTCATCAATTGGAAGATTGACATATGGGTCTTCAAGAATATCAACAGGTTTTACAACAAAATCAATTCCCACCTCCGTGAGAATCATTTGCCGTCTGGGAGATTTTGAGGCAAGGATTATTTTTTTGTCGTCGAACATCGTTTCAAATGTTTGCAACTAAATTATGAAAAATAAAATATCTAAATCCAATAAATCATTTCAAAATTGAAATATATAATAACACTACCCATAACCACTAAATTTCAGTTAATACAACTTTCATATTTCAAGTACTAATTGCTCAACAATTTTGTTATCCTCATTCTTTGATTTCTTCCAGCTACTTTCATGAATTGACTAATATATAAATCAAATTTTCCTTTTAGAACGTCTAAAGATAGGGATTCAATGTGTAGTAAAAATAAAAATCCACAAAACTGTAATCAATTTGAAATTTGCATTTTTAAATATATAAACTACAATTATGAGTCATCTCTTCAGTTTTTTTACTCCAAATTTATTCTATATATGTTTTTTAGCAGCATTCAATTCAATAGGACAAGACCATGATACATCGAATCTGATAACAATATCTGAAGGGTTTGCAAAATTCCATGTCAACTCCACAATTTTTAGAAAGAATTCAATATCTATTTATAATAATCACCAATATGTTGCATTCTATGACAAAAACGCAAATGTGATATTGGCCAAAAGAAAGTTAGACAATGAGTCCTGGGAAATTAATAAGACTCAGTACAAAGGGAGCGTAAAAGATGCCCACAATATCATTAGTCTCATACATGATGGTGACGGGTATTTGCATATGGATCGGTCTCCTCCTGAAATACCGATTGATCTATTATTACTCAATAAATTGCCTCCATTTATAGGTTTTCGGAAAGGAAAAGAATATATGGTAAAATTCATTTTCTAAATGAATGATCCAATTCCGTCGGATATCTCTCTGTTTGTTTTTCCCACCAGGAGTCCAGTTCAGCCCGAAGCTTTTTCTCAGGATCCGGATGTGCTGAACTTCCATATATGTTTTGGGTCTCAAATGGATCATTTTCATAATCATAAAGTTCATAAATGGGTTCAGTATCTTCAATTGCTTTCCTAATAATTTTTAGTGATCCGGCTCTAAGCATGCAGAGGTTTTGCCCTGGCTTACTTCCGATAATGGAAAATACCTTGTTATCCCATGAAAATATATTGTCTACTTCAATAAGAGGGAGCAGGCTTTTCGATTCCATTTCAGGGAGGTTTTTCCACTCCTTGTCCCCGGCAATGTCCAGGATAGTACCATAAAGGTCAATGGAGTTTACCAATTCTTGCCTTATCCCTTTCACTTCATGCCCGGCCGTCGGTTTGATGATCAACGGAATCTTGACACTTACATCGTACATCTCGCCCTTAAAAAACGTACCGTATGCAGTATTAAAATCTCCATGGTCAGCCAAAAAAATAATCCATGTGTTTTCCCATACACCTTTTTCTTTCAGGTAATTAAACAATTTCCCCAGGTAATGATCTATCATTGATATTTGCCCATAATAGGCTGCCATGACTTCTTTAAAAGTATGTTCGTCCCAATTCGAATGCAACCTCCTGGCCAGCTTGCCATGGTTCTTCTGAAATATTGGACTGTTTTCCATATCGGCATAGAACCTGGGTCCAAGTACCATATCTTCCGGCTTGTACAATGTATCCCACGGGGCGGGCGCCAAGTAGGGTTGGTGTGGTCCAAAAATGGATGTAAACAAGAAAAATGGTTTTTCATGATCCCGGTTTTCCAGGAATTTTATTGATTCTTTTATGGTCCATGGTATATCATGTTGTTCCTCTGATCTCCAGCCACTTCCCATGACAAAATTATAAATGCTATCGGGGTAATAACTTTCATCTTTATCAAAAATTCCTACAATATCCTTTCTGTTGTTTTTGAAATGGTTAGCCTTGAGCCATTTTATATAATCAGAATGTTTATCATCATTGGCATATATTGAGTATGGGGCATCGTTCAGTGATTTAAAATCAAATCCAAAATTATCCTCAGCCGGCACGAAGTGAAGCTTCCCGACCATGCCGGTGTAAT
>CAYREN010000252.1:0-1858 GCA_964423255.1 uncultured Roseivirgaceae bacterium
TCATAGCGCGCAAGTATTTTCTCTCAGAAAAGAAAAAGAATTTCATTAATGTAATTTCTATCATTTCAATGTCTGGCGTAGCAATAGGTACAATGGCATTGGTAATTGTACTTTCGGTTTTTAATGGCCTTGAAGATTTAATTAGAGAACTAAATATGAATTTTGATCCTGAGCTTAAGGTAGAGGCGTCAAAAGGAAAAAGTTTTGAATTAGATTCTGACTTTCTGGAAGGATTAAAATCTATTGAAGGAGTTGAAATAGTAACACAGGTTGTTGAGGATAACGCATATGCAAAGTATAAAAACGATGAAATGGTCGTCAAGCTAAAAGGTGTTGAAAAAAATTTTATTGATCATCATAGAATTGATCAAAATATAGTGCAGGGCAGACTTGCGTTAGAAGAAGATGGAGTAAACTATGCTATTATTGCTCGCGGTGTTCAGACAGCTCTGTCTATAAATCGCTTGAGTAAAATGCATACACTGCAATTTTATTATCCAAAACGAAAAAAAACTAGCGGAATAATGCCTGGGAGTTTGACCAATCATAAAGTTATTCTACCAATTGGTGTTTATGCCATAGAAAAACAATATGATATGAATTATGTGTTTGTTCCACTTGATTTTGCCATTGATTTGTTGGATTATGGCAATAGAAGAACCTCTCTGGAAATTAAAGTCAACTCTAATAGCAGCATCCCAGAAGTTAAAGAACGAATAATAGATTATGTGGGAAATGATTTTAAAGTATTAACCAGCGAGGAATTGCACGCTGATTTTTTTAAGGTATTAAAAATTGAAAAGCTTTTTGTTTTTATTGTTTTTTCTTTCATTCTCGCTATTGCATCTTTCAATATATTCTTTTCCTTAACAATGTTGGCTATTGACAAGAAAAAGGATATAGCCGTTTTATCATCGTTGGGGGCTGGTAAGAAATTAATCAGATCAATATTTTTAACTGAGGGAGCAATGATATCATTTATTGGAGCATTTCTTGGTCTTTTATTGGGATTGATTATTTGTCTTTTACAGCAGCAGTTCGGAATTGTTTCTATGGGGATGCAATCAGCAGTGATAGATGCTTATCCAGTGAAAATGCAATTTCCGGATTTTTTATATACTGGCCTAAGTATAATTTCGATCACGATTATAGCATCTTATCGGCCAGCAATCATTGCAGCCAGAACAACTATTCAGGGTAATATTTGAAAGAAATTTATACAATTCTTTACATTTAACTTAATGTTACAGCCTGCTAATTTATTATTGATTTTTTAAAATCGTTCAAGGTTCAAATATGTCTTCATTTTGCATAAAATAAATTACTTCCGCAGCTGTTATGTGCAATTAAGAAATATATTACATCTTAAAAAAAATCCAATTTTTGTCTTGATATAATGATAATTGTAGAGGTATAAATAATACTTTTGTTACTCATTTTTATTAAAAATCTAATCATAAGATCTTATGAAAATTTCTGTCGTTGGCACTGGTTATGTTGGCCTGGTAACTGGAACATGTTTTTCTGAATTGGGAAATCATGTAACCTGTGTAGATATAGATGAAGAAAAAATAAATAGTCTAAAGAATCGTAAGATTCCGATTTATGAACCGGGATTGGATGTGTTATTTGAAAGAAACGTTAAACATGGGAGATTAAACTTCACTACAAATTTAGTGGAAGGGATAAAAGATGCCAAAGTGATTTTCTTAGCATTGCCAACACCTCCCGGTGAAGATGGTTCAGCAGACCTAAAATACATACTTAAAGTAGCTAAAGATCTAGGGCCATTGTTAGATCAATATGTAGTTATTGTTGATAAAAGTACTGTTCCGGTTGGTACTGCAGAAAAAGTAAG
>CAYREN010000252.1:1958-7258 GCA_964423255.1 uncultured Roseivirgaceae bacterium
AAATCTGCCAAAGATGCTGATTACAATTTTCAAATATTAAACTCCGTAATGGAAGTTAATCAAGCTCAAAAGCTAAAACTCTTTTATAAGTTAAAAGATTACTTTGGAGATTTAAAAGGGAAGACAATAGCTATTTGGGGATTGGCTTTTAAGCCATACACAGATGATATTAGAGAAGCTCCTGCTATTTACAATATCAATGAATTACTAAAAGAGGGAGCTAATGTTCATGCATATGATCCGGAAGCCATGGAAAATATTGATAAAATTTATGGTAAAAAGATCAAGTTATTTGAAGATGAATATAATGCTCTGGAAGGTGCAGATGCATTGTTGATTATTACTGAATGGCCAGTATTTCGTCAGCCAGATTTTAATTTGATGACTGAAAAATTAAAAGAAAAAGTTATTTTTGATGGAAGGAATTTATACCCAACAGATCAAATGCGTGAGTTGGGATTTAAATATGTAAGTATTGGACGAAAAGAAGTAAATGGCTAAGAAAAAAGTATTAATAACCGGCGCAGCGGGATTTTTGGGATCTCATCTTTGCGATCGCTTCATAGCAGAGGGCTATGAAGTTTTGGCAATGGACAATTTGATTACAGGTAATCTGAAAAATATTGAACATTTATTTCAGCTGCCACAATTCAATTTTTACGAACATGATGTTTCAAAATTTGTTCATGTATCTGGCGATTTAGATTATATTCTTCATTTTGCCTCTCCGGCTAGTCCCATTGACTATTTAAAAATCCCGATTCAAACCTTAAAAGTAAGTTCGTTGGGTACCCACAATCTTTTAGGCCTGGCAAAAGATAAAAAAGCCAGAATATTAGTTGCTTCTACTTCAGAAGTATATGGCGATCCACATGTGCATCCTCAGACAGAAGATTATTGGGGAAATGTAAACCCTGTGGGGCCAAGGGGTGTATATGATGAAGCAAAGAGATTTCAGGAAGCTATTACAATGGCTTATCATACTTACCATAAAGTAGAGACAAGAATTATCAGGATATTTAATACCTATGGTCCAAGAATGCGTCTTAATGATGGCAGAGTTCTTCCAGCATTTATTGGCCAGGCATTAAGAGGTGAAGACCTGACAATTTTTGGAGATGGGTCTCAAACTAGATCGTTTTGTTATGTAGATGACCTCGTTGATGGAATTTATAGACTTTTGAATAGCGATTTTACAAACCCTGTTAATATTGGGAATCCTGATGAAATCACCATAAAGGACTTTGCTGAAGAGATTATCAAACTTACTGGCACCAATCAGAAAGTTAAATACGAACCTTTGCCACAAGATGATCCAACACAAAGACAACCTAATATTACTTTAGCTAAGAAGATTTTAGGTTGGGAGCCAAAGGTGTCGAGGTCTGAAGGTCTGAAAATAACTTATGATTATTTCAAATCTCTTTCTCAAGAGAATTTGTATAAAAAAGAGCATAACGATTTTGAGGGGTATATAAAAAAATAGCATTTTCGTGCATGAAAAAAATTCTCATCACCGGAGGAGCTGGATTTATTGGTTCTCATGTAGTAAGGTTATTTTTAAAGAATTATAAAAATTATCAGATTGTAAATTTAGATAATCTCACCTATGCAGGTAACCTGGAAAATCTAAAGGATATTGAAGATCATCCAAATTATACATTTGTTAAAGGAGATATTGTTGATGATCAATTCATTAGAAAACTTTTTGAGAAGTACAATTTTGATTCTGTAATCCATTTGGCTGCTGAGTCTCATGTCGACCGCTCTATTTCAAACCCTATTGAATTTATACATACAAATGTTGTTGGGACTGTAAATCTCCTAAATGCAGCAAAAAAATTGTGGAAAGACAATTTTTCGGAGAAACTTTTTTATCATGTCTCTACAGACGAAGTGTATGGTTCTCTTGATGATGGTGGTTTTTTTTTAGAAACTACTTCTTATAATCCACAATCTCCATATTCTGCATCTAAAGCTAGTAGTGATCATTTTGTAAGAGCCTACCAAAATACTTATGGTCTTCCAATTGTCATTTCAAATTGTTCCAATAATTATGGTCCCAATCAATTTCCCGAAAAACTAATTCCTTTATTTATAAATAATATTCTAAATAAAAAACCGCTACCGGTCTATGGTAAAGGAGAAAATGTAAGAGATTGGTTGTACGTTGAAGACCATGCGAGAGCCATTGATATTATATTTCACCAGGGTAAAATTGGAGAAACATACAATATCGGAGGCTTCAATGAATGGAAAAATATTGATTTAATTAAGATTTTATGTAAAACAACCGATGAAAAGATAGGTCGCCCGTCTGGCACTTCTGAAGAATTGATAACTTACGTACAAGACAGAGCCGGCCATGATTTGCGGTATGCTATTGATGCATCAAAAATTATGAATGACTTTAATTGGCAGCCTTCTTTGCAGTTTGAAGAAGGAATTGGCAAAACAATTGACTGGTATCTTGCCAATAAAGGTTGGCTTGAAAGTGTAACTTCCGGGTCGTATATGGAATATTACAAAGAACAATATCAACATAGAAAATAATGAAGGGGATTATATTAGCTGGTGGTTCGGGAACGAGATTGCATCCATTGACACTTGCAATGAGCAAGCAATTGATGCCAGTATATGACAAACCCATGATATATTATCCCTTATCAACCCTCATGTTGTCTGGTATCAGAGAAATATTGATAATATCAACACCACATGATCTGCCAATGTTTAAAAACTTACTAGGAGATGGGAAAAAATTTGGATGTGAATTTTCCTATGTAGTGCAAGAAATACCAAATGGCCTTGCTCAGGCATTTGTTATAGGAGGAAAATTCATAGGAAAGGAAAAGGTGGCATTAATTTTAGGAGATAACATTTTTTATGGCAGTGGGATGTCACAGCTTCTTCAGTCAAATAATAATCCCGATGGTGGAGTAGTATTTGCCTATCATGTTACAGATCCTAAGCGTTACGGAGTTGTTGAATTTGATGAGCAACTCAATGCAATTTCTATTGAGGAAAAACCCGAAAAACCAAAATCAAATTTTGCTGTTCCGGGATTGTATTTTTACGACAATGATGTTGTTGAAATTGCTAAAAAATTAGAGCCGAGTAAGCGAGGTGAATATGAGATCACAGATGTAAATAAAGTTTATCTTGGCTTGAGAAAACTTCATGTAGGTATTTTAGATAGAGGAACGGCCTGGTTAGATACAGGGACATTTAACTCATTGATGCAAGCGGGAACTTTTGTACAGGTAATTGAAGAGCGGCAAGGTTTGAAAATTGGATGTATTGAAGAAACCGCCTTCAGGATGAATTTTATTAATAAAGGCCAACTTGAGCAGTTAGCTCATCCATTATTGAAAAGTGGATATGGAGAATATCTAATAAATATTATTAAAAAGTAGCTTTTGTTACTTATTAAACTTTAAGATAAAAGAAGAACCAATTTCCATTTTTCTAACCAATGAAATGCTGCCATTAAGTTTGTTTAAAAAATAGGTAGTATTGTGTAGCCCCAAACCCAACGATCCTTCTCCCCCAGAGGCAATGCTTGACAATTTTGCATATTTTTGGAATAATAGATGTTCCTCTTCCAGCTTGATACCACAACCAAAATCCTGAATTTCTATTGAGAACCCAGTATCAATGGACCTTAATTGAATAATTATTTTTTTGCCTTCCTTAGAAAATTTTATAGCATTTGATAATACATTTTCTATAACTCGTTTCACAAAATATTCATCAGAATTGATTATTGCCTTCTCACTATGAAAATCTGTTATGATATTTATTTTTTTAATTTCAACTTGCTTGTAAAATGACTTAATAGCTGATTGTATCATATTGGTTAAATTGCATTCTTCCTTGTCTATATTAATATTTCCGGCATCAATCTCCCTCATATCTCTCAAATTTTGTATCATTTCTAACCCACTTAATATTGATAAGTACATCAATTCAACATATTCATTTTGAGATGGAGATATTTCAGAATTATCCATTTCAAATAATTGCAACAGGGCAAATAATCGATTAAATGGGGATCGAATATCATGGTTGACCAATTTCAATAAATTGTATTTTTCCTCTTTTATTTGATCAAGTTCTAATTTCAAGCTTTCAATATTCATACTGGCTTTGTAAATTGATAGAATTAATGCCTTAAAATATGAATTATTAAAATAGATTTATAAATAATTCAGGTTTACTTGCAATTTGTTTAATCATAATAATTGGATAGTTTTGTTTCCTTTTTTTAAGACATTATCAATATTATCTCAGTAAAATGAAGTCAAATTCTTTAGACGACTTACGCAATAAAATAGACACTATTGACAATATATTAATAGATATACTCAATGAGCGAATGTCTATTATTAAAGAAGTTGGGGAATTGAAAAAGCACAGTAAAACAGCTGTTTATCGACCTGAAAGAGAAAAAAGCATTATTGACAGATTGTCTAAAAATAGTAAAGGTCAATTGAATCGTGCCGCAATTGAAGCCATCTTTCTTGAGATCTTTGCTATTAGTAGAAATTTTGAATTGCCCGAATTAGTTGCTTACCTGGGTCCTGAGGGAAGTTTTACTCATCAGGCAGCCGAAAGTCGTTTTGGAGCAATGAGTAAGTATCTGGCTTTAGACTCAATAAGGTCTGTTTTTGAAGCAATAAATACTGGTCGCGCAAGATTTGGCGTGGTACCTTTAGAAAATAATCAAGAAGGGGTAGTAAGTGAAACAATAGATTTGCTTGGTGCTTTGGATTTGAACATAACTGCTGAAGTTCCTTTGCCAATTCATTTTGCCTTCGCTACAAAGTGCGAAAATTTACAACAGGTAAGAAAAATTTATTCTAAGGATATTGGGTTTAAACAATGCAAAAAATTTATCAATGAATCATTCAATGCTTCTCACATAGAATTTATACCTGTTAACTCCACTTCAAAAGCTGCAAAAATTGCGTTGGCAGAAGAAGGAAGTGCAGCCATGTGTTCACATATTGCAGCCAGAATGCACAAACTTCCCATCCTATTTGATAACATTGAAGATTCTACTGACAATTTTACCAGGTTTTTAATTATTAGTAAAGACATTAAAAATCAGAAGAGTGATAATGATAAAACCAGTCTTTTGGCTAAAACTTCAGATAAACCAGGAAGCTTGGTAGTACTATTACAAGATTTTTATAATGCTGGTATTAATATGACCAAACTTGAAAGTAGACCAGCCAAAAAAGGAAAAACATTTAATTATTATTTTTATATTGATATAAATGGACACATTGATGACC
>CAYREN010000253.1:0-7232 GCA_964423255.1 uncultured Roseivirgaceae bacterium
GCAGCCCCGCAATTAAAATTAAACCCATCTACAGCTTCCGCTAAAATTGCATCAATGGCATTGTCTATTCTTTGGCCATGCTGGATATATGGCATAGATATGTGCAAAGTAATAGGTATAGCTCCAAAAGTACGCAAATTAGAAAAATCATTTAATTTCCATCTAGGAATTGGGTCTTCCAGACAAAGCAAATTACCCACTTCCTGCAACCTATCAATTCTTTTTCTCGCTTCTCCAGCATTTTCCCAGCGTTCATTTGGGTCCAATATAACATTCATCCCGGGAGCAGCTTTCTCAATCTCCTGGCACCAGCCAACTACATCATCATCCAGATCGCACTTAAATTTCATGCAATCAAACCCTTGCTCAGCAAACTTGATCGCCAATTCACCAATATCTTCTATTCGTCTATGTCCGCTCCATGCACCAATTTTAACTTTCTCCTTTACCGCACCACCTAACAAGTCCACAACTCGAAGTCCATGTGTCTTGGCATACGCATCATAGATAGCGCATTCAAACCCATCATATTCTCTGGAGAAATTAAATGGCAGGGATTGTAAAGTGAATGTATTTATATCCTTTCCAATAAGGGATTCTGCAATACTATCAACAATTCTCCAATCATGTGCACGGTACAATTCTCCCCAACCTATTATTCCATCCTCAAGTTCCATTTTTAACATAATCTTCGAAAGCTCATCAAACTGTATCGACCAGGCTGCAGCTGCTCCAACAGCGGCCTTGTGTAAAGGCTTATTCATTCCTTTACTCTCTATTGCTTCTGGGTGTGTTGGCACTAAAACTTCGTGGGCCGTTATTTTTATTATTTTCATTTTTAAATCTAATGTTGCATTTTGTTATTCAACCACTATATCATTCAACGTGTGAATTCATTATTATAAAGTAAGTTGGTTGTCCCATTGTCAACAGTTATGGTCTGACCAGTAATACTCCTGCTTAGATCGGAGAGTAAAAACACGACCACATTTCCACAATCTCTTGCTGTGGTAAAGAAATCAAGACATTGATGATCGCTTTTATGAACTTCTATCCATTTCGCTGGGTTTTTTACCATCTTTCCTAAAAGGAAGTGTGTTTGTTTAGATAGTACCAGGCCAGGCGCTACAGCATTGCATCTAATATTGTATTGCCCAAGTTCCACCGCCAATCCTTTTGTTAGCCCATTGACAGCCGATTTTGCTCCTGAATACAAGGCCATTCTATGCATTGAGGCTAAGGATTGAACAGAAGATATGTTTACAATATTGCCAACTTCTTTCGATTCCAGCAATTGCTTTACAAATGCCTTAGTAACCACCCAAATACCTTTTACATCCACGTCATATAATCTATCAAATTCATCTTCTGTGGTATCTTGGGCATTTTTTCCTAATCCAATACCCGCATTATTAACTATGCCATGAACAGTCCCGAGTTCCTTATTTATCTCAGCAAACATTCGGCCTACATCATCCACATTACTTATATCTCCTGCAATGGCAAATGCATTTTTATATTTCATAGCTGCCTCTTGGGCAACATCCATATTGAGATCATTCACAATTACCCTGCCTCCAGCAAGATCAACAGCTTCACAGATTCCTTGTCCTAGGCCATCACCGGCTCCTCCGGTTACCAATATATTTTTCCCTGTTAAATCGATTTGCATGTTTTTATATAACTTATCATTTTATCATTTTCGCGTTATATCATTATAGTATTTTACTTAACAAGATTATCAAATACTACATAATTCCAAATTTATCAAATGCTTCCTTTGCCCCCATGCCATTCTCAATTGCCTTTTGAACTGTTTTTTCTCCCAATGCTTTTTCCATTGCGCCCTCAATCACTTCAATTTCGATCTCCCTAGGTACGATGCACACTCCATCAATGTCACCAAATACTATATCACCAGGTTTTATACGTACGCCATTCAATTCTATTTCTATTCTGAAATCAATGACTTTACCTCGAGGGCCTTGGTCCTGGGCATAATTGCCATAAGAAAAAGTCGGAAAATCAAGACTCAGTATTCCATTCGTATCTCTGGAATATCCATCCAAAACAGCCCCTGCTGCTCCCAATTTCATTGCCCGGGTAGTCATCAATTCTCCCCAAAGTGCGTAAGTTGGAGATGAGCCTGTACAAATATAAACCTCGTCTTTTTTTAAATCATCCAAAGCTTCCAGCATCAAACCAAACGGCTTATCCAATATTGGATTATTTCCACTTTCCGATGTTTCGTTAAATACATCGGCCTCTAAAACGGTCATCGCTCTCCCGACCAAAACCATGTCTGATCTTAATGGTTGAATATGCGGAGATAAAAATTGATTCAAATATCCTAATTTATCCATGACGTCTCCAATTACAGCAGAAAAAAGATGATCCTTCATCATTAAAAAGAGTTCACGGTCATTGCTCCACTTCATAAGTTTTATTTCGATTTATTAAAAAAGAAAAATACAGAATTGTCCATGATTTTGAAAAGTAAAATTACTAATCAATTTTATTTTATTCTTATGAAATAATCACCATAACCAATACTATATTCGTAATATAAAATTTATATAATTTATCTTGGCAAATATATAATCACATGAGACCTGTCCTTATCTTAATTGATTCTACTACAAATCAATCCATTTCAATAAGAAAATACCTTGAACCTCAGTTTCAAAATCCATGGCACTTTCATAAAGAGCTTGAATTGGTATTTATAATTAAAGGCAAAGGGACATGCTTCATTGGAGATCACATTGGTCAATTTGGTCCGGGAGACCTTATCTTTTTAGGGAACAATTTGCCTCATATGTTAAAAAATGAAATCGAGTATGATGAGAAAGGACAAGCCATAAATGCTGAGGCCATTGTCATTCACTTTTCTGAACATTTTTTAGGAGAAGATTACCTTAAAATCCCAGAGATGAAATCCATAGCGAAATTGCTGGATCTAGCAAAAAGGGGCATAAAAGCTTCAAGATCAACCGCATTAGAGATTACCCGCAAAATGAGGGTAATGTTAACTCATACTCCATTCCAGCGGATATTGGAATTATTGAGTATTCTCCAAACTGTTTTTGAAGGATCAAATTTGCAAATGCTTTCGAGTATTAGCTTTCTTGAGGAAATCAACAAAACGCAAAACAGCAAGCTGGACAGTGTGTATGAATTTGTAATGAATAATTTCAGTAATCCGATCTCGCTCGATGAAATATCTGATATCGCATTCATGAATAAAACGGCATTTTGCAAGTATTTTAAAGACCGAACAAATAAGACATTTAATCAATTTCTAACAGAAGTCAGGATCAATTATGCAAAACGCTTGTTTCTGGAAGGAGGAAGACAAATTGCTGAAGTGGGATATGAATGTGGTTTCAATAATTTATCAAATTTCAATCGGCAGTTTAGAAAATATACCAGCAGTACACCAAGTTCATATCAAAGCAGGCATCACGAAAATCAATAGTGATTTTTAATTGATATATTCGCATTATAACTGATCATTAGAACTATAATTATGAAAAATAAAACTATTGGGATTGGCAAGTCACTCACATCCCGTAGAAAGTTCATAAAGTCATCAGCGGCAATAGGTAGTTTATCAATATTTCCAGGATCAATTGCAACAATAGCCAATAAAAACAATTTGGAAAACACAAATGAAGTAATCGGCAGTAAAAGTGTTATTGGCAAGTATGGTTCATGGGCCAATGGCTTAATGGAAAATCCACCAAAGCTTTCTTTGCGGAAAAGTATTTGGAAAGACACAGATTCCTGGCGTACAGAGGCTATGGAAAAAGCAAATGATGCTGTGTCCTCTCCCGACATTGGCGGCACACCTGAAGTAACTGTAAAGAAAAAATATACTTATGATGGATTAGAGATTGAAGAGCTTAGCTGGCAATTGCCGCATGGCAGAGCAACCGAGGCCATACTTCTCAAACCTGTTGGAGCGAAAGGCAAGTTGCCGGGCATACTGGGTCTTCACGATCATGCAGGCAACAAATATTTTGGCAAACGAAAAATCACCAAAACTTCTGATCAAATGCACCCGATGATGGAAACTCATCAACGAGAATATTATGAGGGAAATGCCTGGGCAAATGAAATTGCAAAACGAGGATATGTCGTACTCGTTCATGATACCTTTGATTTTGCCAGCCGACGTGTAATGTTTAAGGATATGACAGAAATTCCATGGGGTAATTGCTCTACTAAAGGTAAGTCGGATGCTAATCCCGAAGATCAGGAAAATATTGACGCCTATAATACATGGGCCATAGCACACGAACATATCATGGCAAAATCTCTGTTTTGTTCTGGAACTACCTGGCCGGGAGTGGTTCTGGCAGAAGATCAAGTCGCCTTGAATATATTAAGCGAACGTAAAGAAGTTGACTCAGATCATCTTGGGTGTGCGGGATTATCCGGAGGCGGTTTGAGAACTGTATATCTGGGTGGTATGGATCATCGAATCAAATGTGCTATTTGCGTTGGCTTTATGACTACATGGAGTGATTTAATCCTTCATAAATCTTATACACATACCTGGATGACTTATGCACCTCTATTAGCAAAATACTTGGACTTCCCTGAAATTCTTGGACTTAGGGCACCATTACCAACTATGACTCTAAGTAGTAATGAAGATGGTTTATTTACACTTTCTGAAATGAAAAGAGCTGATAAAATATTGCAAGAAGTCTTTATAAAAGCCGGATCTAAAGATCATTATAAAGGAGGTTTTTATCCCGGCCCTCATAAATTTGATGCCCAAATGCAAGGTGATGCATTCAATTGGTTTGACAAATGGCTGAAATAAAGAAACAGGCAATGCCTGAGATTATTATTGGGGTCTACCTCCGGTAAATTATAATCTTCAAATAGTGCTATTTTGCAATTACCAATCAGATAAAAACAAAGAAATTTATATTTAGAATACAAATTGATATGACTGAAAATAAAAGCATTATTGGAAATTATGGTCCATGGTCCAATGCTTTGCCAGAAAACCCACCAAAGTTATCGCTGCGTAGTGGCAAATGGGATAATATTGATTCATGGCGCAAAGAAGCCATGAAAAAGGCTACTGAACTAATATCCTCACCTGACATTGGGAAAACTCCTAAAGTAAACATCAATAAAAAATATACCTACAATGGGCTGGAAATTGAAGAACTTAGCTGGCAATTACCGTATGGTCGACCAACACAGGCGATCTTACTAAAACCAATTGGTGCAAAAGGCAAATTGCCCGGCATATTAGGACTACACGACCATGGAGGTTGGAAATATTTTGGGAAACGAAAAATAACAAGGACTTCAGATCAGGTTCACCCAATGATTGTCGAACATCAGAAAAAGGATTATGGTGGATATGCTTGGGCAAATGAAATTGCCAAACGAGGATATGTCGTACTAGTTCACGATGCCTTTGCTTTTGCCAGTCGGCGGGTCATGTTTGAAGATATGGAGGAAATCGAATGGGGTGATTTTGCGACGACAGACATGTCAGATAGCAATCCCGAAGACAAGAAAAATATTATTACCTACAATAAATGGGCTGGAGCACATGAGAGCATTATGTCAAGCTCCTTGTTATCTTCCGGAACAACTTGGCCCGGGGTTTTTCTTGCAGAAGATCAGATGGCATTGACTATTTTGAGCGAGCGTGAAGAAGTTGATTCAGACCATTTGGGCTGTGGCGGACTGTCGGGAGGAGGATTGCGAACCATATATCTCGGAGGCATGGATCATCGGGTCAAATGCGCCATTAGTGTAGGAGCATTGAGCACATGGAGAGATTTTCTGCTACACAAATCATATACGCATACATGGATGACCTTTGCGCCATTGTTTCCAAAGTACCTGGATTTTCCTGAGATTCTTGGACTAAGAGCGCCATTGCCAACGATGACATTGAGCAATTACAACGATGGATTATTTACTCTTCGGGAAATGAAAAGAGCCGCTAAGATTTTACAGGATGTATTTAATAAGGCTGGCGCTCAGGATCATTATGTTGGTGGATTCTATGATGGTGGTCATAATTTTGATGCCCAAATGCAAAAAGATGCTTTTGATTGGTTTGATAAATGGTTGAAATAAATTTATTTTATGACTATTAATCCAATAACTACAATCTTGATCACTTGAGTAAAAAATAGAAATATTCTAAAGAAATTATAAAAAAACCTAAATTCACTAAATATGGAGAGTACAACAAAACATGAATCAAAGGATAGGCTTTTATCACTTGATACGCTGCGCGGATTTGATATGCTTTGGATCATCGGCGGAGGTTCTCTTATAGGAGCCTTGGCAAAGGCCACGGAATGGGGATGGTTAGAAGTTCTTGCTCTGCAGATGCATCATGTAAAATGGGAAGGCTTTCGTTTCGAAGATCTTATTTTTCCATTATTCATGTTTATTTCTGGAGTAGCAATACCATTTGCACTAACAAGCAGAGTTGAAAAAGGTGTTGAAAAATCTGTATTGATGAAAAAAGTATTTCGAAGGATGATCTTACTGATTCTCCTCGGATTGGTTTATAACTCAGCACTTCGGGATGGTTTTAAAGATTTGAGATACGCAAGTGTATTATCTCAAATTGGTATAGCATACTTTTTCGCTGCGTTAATTGTAATTAATACCAATACAATGAAAGCCCGATTATTCTGGTTGATTGGCATATTGGTAAGTATCGCTATGATACAATTTCTTATTCCGGTACCAGGCTATGGCGCAGGAGTGTTTACTACCGAAGGCAGCATTAATGCTTGGTTAGACCAGCATTTCCTTCCGGGAAGATTGATATATGGCACCTACGACCCTGAAGGCGTATTGTGTATTGTATCAGCTACTTCTGTCACATTGATGGGTTCTTTTGCAGGATTTGTACTCAGAGATAAAAATAGCTTACCGAACAAGAAAACAATTACATTACTCATTGCAGGAAGCTTACTGGTGTTATTAGCACTTTTACTTTCACCAGTTTATCCAATAATAAAAAACATTTGGACTGTGCCTTTTAACATCCTCACTGCCGGAATTAGCTTTATACTTCTTGCTTTCTTTTATTATATTATTGATGTGAAAAAATGGCGAGGCTGGACATTCTTTTTTAGAGTTATCGGACTAAACTCCATCACCATATATATTGGTGGAAGGATTATCGATTTTTGGCATTCTTCTAAATTCCTAACGGGATGGATCGCAAA
>CAYREN010000254.1:0-7230 GCA_964423255.1 uncultured Roseivirgaceae bacterium
GTAGAGCAACGAAGCCCTGAGGCTCAAGTTAAATTCCTCGTAAGGGCTGAAAGCCCGAAAGATTATTTACTACAAAAATTATGACACAGAGTTTATCAAAAGTATATATACACTGTGTGTTTTCTACGAAAAATGGAGACCACTTGATCACAGATGCAATACGAAAAGATTTGCAAGCTTATATTATTGGAACATTATCAAATATTGGTTCTTATGTGAATGAAATATATGCCAATTCTGATCATATTCATATCTTATGCACATTGCCGAGGACAATAACTATTGCTGAATTAATTTCTAAAATTAAGACATCTTCAAGCAAATGGATCAAAAAACAAGGTATAATAAATTTTTCATGGCAGGGAGGATATGGAACTTTCTCGGTGAGTTCGTCAAAGGTTATTGCTGTTGAAAGGTATATTCAAAATCAACTACAACATCATAAAATAAATTCGTTTAAAGATGAATTGCGTAAATTTTTCAATGAATATAAAATTGATTTTGATGAGAAATATGTATGGGATTGACATAAGCACGGTGCATGTAAGTGTCACCCTTTCAGGGTTTATTTTATACGATAAGATGTCAGGGCTTCGTTTTACTTCGCCCTGAGCTATTACATAACGGGGCGATGCCCCTTAAATAAAAATACCAGCACATCAAAATAAGATTTAGCGGTTAATCCCCTTCTACTCAATATCAAAAACCTGAATCTCATCATTGTTTCTTGCAATTATTAATTTCTTCCCCTTACTTGTTTGTATGGTCATCATATCCCTTGCTTCCCCTTGTATTCTCAATCCTGAATGCTTTGCAGGTATTGATTTATATGTCAGATTATTAAAGCCTTTTAAAAATGTTCCATAGCCGGCGTCATATCTTCCAACTTCCGGTTTTACGCTATACAAGTTTCCCCCTAGCAGAATATCTTTGATCCCATCCCGATCATAATCATCAACAGAAATGGCATAAACCGGGCTCAATTGAGCTTCTATGGGCAATGGCCGAATAGTAAATGTTCCATTACCATTATTTATCGCAATAGAAGTCTGAAGCTGATACGCATTCAGAATCAGTGCATTTTTCATCTGATCGGGGGTGAAAATACTATCGATCGTTTGGTTTATGAACTTTTTATAATTCATATATTTATGATTCAAACCTGGTAATTGAGAGACCAAATCATGTTTTAAAACGAGAGGATATGATATCCCATTTTTATAGACACATACTAAATGATCTACCGACCCATTCAAATCAAAATCGTTGACATACATTTGAATGGGCCCTGATCCCGAGCCCTTAAACATGGAATTCAACCCATGGTTTCCAGCTATAAAATCAAGATCGCCATCTCCATCAAGATCTTCCACCAAAAGTGTATTCCACCAACCGTTTGTTTTTTCGAGCCCGTATTCTTTGGTTTTATTTACAAATTTTCCTTGCTCATTGATAATAATGGTCAGGGGCATATACTCACCGGTGATAATGATATCCTTATCATTGTCGTTGTCAATGTCTGCCCATGTAGCATCAGTGATCATACCTATGTTGAGAAGGTCAGGGGCAATTTGCCGAGTAACATCTTTAAATATTCCATCTCCGTCATTATTGAGTATATAACCATTCACCGGGATACCATAGAAAAATGGTTTGCTGCGAACACCGATAAATAGGTCCAAATCACCATCGCCGTCATAATCGTATGACCGGACACAGGATGTACTTTCGAAATTGAATGTAGGAAGTATCTGGTCTGACTTGCTAAAATTCCCTATACCGTTATTAATATACAACCGGTCAATCAGTCCAGTGGAACTGTTAGGCAATTCAATACTTCCGCTGTTGACGTACAGGTCAATATCTCCATCATTGTCTGCATCGAAAAACAGCCCACCCGTATCTTCACTGAGTGCATCAGCTTCAAAAATATTTTGATTTGATTTGTTAAAACTTCCATTCTTTTGTTGGATCATCAAAGCTCCGGGGCTATCTTTTGCGCCTCCTATAAAAAAATCATCCAGCCCATCTCCATTTACATCCCCCCTACACAATTTGGGGCCTTCTGTAGAGATCATCTGGAAAATAAGCCGGTCTCTTTTAAAGTCAATAAATTCATTTTCTTTATGGTTATAATCAATCGGAGATTCATTTGTGATATCATGAAAAACAGATGCCTGCCTGTCCGCCCGTCTGCCGGCGAGGTGGGGTAGGCAGGCTTTTACGCTTGATTTGTAGAATTCAAAAGGAGCTCCTCCGTCATCATTTTTAAACTCTAATGTTTGGTTGACGGCTAAATTTTCCCTAAGTGTCATCCGTCCATCCGGCCAAATAATTATCAGTGAATCGACCTGAGCAGCTTTCCCTAAACCAATCGATAAATTATGGTCTATTGTAGATTGGTAACCTCGAATTGGCATTTGTTCGATATAGTAGGAATTGCCATTTGCTTTAGCAATTACTTTTGTTCCAATGGCATATGTGTTTTTGCCAATTCCATGGAGTTTCAGCCTGATAAAGGCATGCTCTTTATTGAATACCTGGTTATCGTTGCGATAAATAAAGGCGGGCATATTTACATTGTTTACTACCAGGTCGTAATCTCCATCATTATCCAAATCTCCATATGCAGACCCATTGGAAAAGCTTGGTTCATCCAGTCCCCATTCTTTGGCCATGTTCTCAAAATGGTATGAGGTTTTATTTTTGAAAGCGAAGTTGGAAATTCTCATGGAAGGAATGGCCGAAATGAGTTTTTCAAAATCAATGTCCTTGCCTTTAACAATTGTTTTAACTATTTCCCTGTTTGAAAAATACTGCAGATAGTCCTGGTCCGTCAGATCCTGGAATATGCCGTTAGCTACAAAAATGTCCTTTAACCCATCGTTGTCCATATCAAAAATCAGGGCGCCCCAACTCCAGTCAGTTGCTTGAACACCCGCCAGTCTTCCAATTTCGCTAAATGTACCATCGCCATTATTGAGATGAAGCATATTTCGAATAAACTGGTGATAGTAATCATTTTTCAGGTTTTCCTGATATTTTTCCCAATTTTCAAACGTGGTGACCGTTTTCATCCTGGCATTAGAGTGGGGCAACATATCGGTGACAAAAATATCCGGATAGAGGTCATTGTTTATATCTCCGATATCGGCGCCCATTGATGCTGCGCTAATAGATCGCATCTGAGAAGTGAGATTTTCTTTAAATGTGCCATCTCCCTGATTCATGTATATGTAATCCCTTTCAAAAAAGTCATTGGAAATATAAATATCCTGCCAGCCATCCAGGTTGATATCTCCGACAGTTACACCCAAGCCAAATCCGATAATACTTCCGTAAATACCTGCAGATTCACTGACATCTGTGAATGTATCTCCATCATTCCTGAAAAGTTTGTCTGCACCCAATACATCCCTTTCGTTCCTTTTATTTTTCCTGAGATCGAAACTGCCTATGGATTTGTAGGAATTATTGATCAGGTAAAAATCCAGGTCGTTGTCTTTGTCATAATCAAAAAAAGCTCCGTGGATCGAGTATCCTGGGTCTGCTAATCCAAATTCAGCAGCCTTTTCTGTAAAGGTCAAATCTCCATTGTTGATAAATAATTCGTTATTTTTATCATCTCCTTCTACTTCTCCGGAATTACAGACATAAATATCTATCCAACCATCGCCATCGACATCGGCCATGCTTACGCCGGTTGACCATGCCCTGGCGCCGGCAGTTTTGCTTTTTAATGTAATATCTTCAAATTCGAAATTTCCCTTGTTCAGATACAACCTGTTATCTCCCATATTGGAAATAAAGTAGATGTCGAGCAATCCGTCATTGTTGATGTCTGCAAGCCCTACGCCTCCGCCATTATAAAAATTTCGATATGTGTAAATGTTGAATTTGCCTTTGAAATCCAGTTTGTTTACAAAATCAACATTGGTCGTCTCACTGTCCAGGAGATTAAAAAGTGTGGCATCAGTATCTACAGAATCATTACAACTGTTTAACAATGACAGCAAGATTAAGATTAAAAAATATTTGAATATCACTTTTTTATTCACCTCTTACTAATTTCTATTCTGCTGTTTCATTTCTTTGTTGTTTAGCCTTTTCATCAACGGACATATCAGTATATAAGGCCCAGACAGCTCCCTCATGACCAGGATCCCGATAAATGCTAATACGACGGTTACCGTCTATTTTTATATATACATCACTTTTAACTTCATTCTTTAATTCTATAAAACTACCGCCATACCAACTTTCAAACAATTTTACCAACTCAACTTGCAATGTGTCGGATGAAAATTGCTTGTTCCAGGGCGCCCATGATTTGTATTGGAACTTCACGGGCATCTCATAAATTTTATCTTCAAAATAGGTCGGGTAAAAATTGACGTCCACAGGTGATTTTAGTTCATTGATTAATTCATATAAAACTGAGGTATTTCCACTTCCCTGTCTTATTTTTCCCTGTTTATTTAACTCCCAACATTGCGAGTAAAAATCTTTACTTGACATTCCAAGTGTCAACCCCAGAAAAAGTGTATCGTGTCTTACACCGCTTTCCAATCCTTCACTGACCAACTTCTCATAGTGGGCTTTTTTGCTGCAACTGTATAAAATTCCAATTATTGATAATCCAATAATAAATATAGTTATTAACCTCAATTTACTCATTTTTAAAAACCTGAATATAATCATTGTTCTTTGCTACTAATATGAACTTTTTATTCTTATATCTGATTGATTTAATATCTCTTATTTCTCCAATAACACTAAACCCGGATTCCACTGCTTTTATGGTTCGAAAGTAATTATCTTCATTTCCCATTAATACAACACCATAACCTGACATATAATTCCCCACCTCCGGCTTCACCCTCGATAAATTTCCCCCAACAAGAATATCCATCTTTCCATCATGATTCATATCATCAATGAACAAACTGTAAACCGGTGCGAACTGTGCTTCTACCGGGAGTTCAATCAACTCAAAATAACCTTTACCATCATTTATAAAAAATGCGCTTTCAAGATGATATACTTCTTTTTTTATAGATTTAGCTAAAATGTCAGCCTGAAAAATATCTTCAACACGTTGGTTTTTAAATTGATCATAAGTCGGATACTTATTTGCAAGTGTTGGTATTTGTTTAATCAAATCATGCTTTAAAACCATTGGATAAGAGGTATCACCATTGTAAGTGCAAATAATATGTTCAATACTTCCATTCAAATCAAAATCATTTACATAAAGAGTTACAGGCCGATCCGGTGATGCTTTAAAACCGGAATTTAACCCGTGATTACCTGCTGCAAAATCAATGTCTCCGTCATTGTCAAAGTCTCCGGTTTTCAGTACATTCCACCAACCGTTTGTACGTGAAAGTCCGGCTGAATCGGTGGTGTTTATAAGGTTTCCATCTTCGTTGAGAAACAATTCAATGGGCATCCATTCCCCGGAAACGATCAAATCTTCATCTCCATCCATGTCTGCATCAAACCAGTTGGCGTCAGTTACCATTCCAATATTTTTTAATTCTTTTGCTTTTTGGGAGGTAATATCCCTAAAGTTTCCATGCCCGTCATTTTCTAATAAAAAGCTGCTTTCATCCATGCCATAGAAAAAAGGTTTTAAACGAACACCAATGAAAAGGTCCAGGTCACCATCCTGATCAATGTCGGATGGGCGCACACATGATGTGCTCACAAAAGTAAACGAAGGTAGTATTTGGTCGGATTTTGAAAAAGTGCCTTTACCGTCATTAAAATATAAGCGGTCTGCCAAACCTAAGCTGCTGGAAGGCAATTCGTTTCCACCACAAGCCACGTAAAGATCCTGATCTCCATCTCCATCCGCATCGAAGAAAATACAATCGGTCTCTTCAGAGATTTTATCTTTTTGGAACAGCGCTTTGTTTGTTGAAATAAATCCATTGGCAACCTGAACCATAAGGGCGCCGACCTGTCCTTTAGCTCCGCCAATATAAAAATCCTCTTTATTATCCCCATTGACATCTCCTATTGCAATCTTTGGACCTTCTGATGATTTCATGTGAAATAATAACTTATTCCTGTCAAAATCCACAAAATCATTTTCATTATGCTTGAAGGTGATGGGGAAATTACCGGTAACGTCCCTGAATTTTGTTTGATGAATCACAGATGGGTAAGAATCAAGGGAACCGGCATCATTTTGATTGATGGTCAGCATCTGATTTACATTGATTCCTGTGAACACGCTATGCCGAAGATCGGGCCAGACGACTTTTATTGAATCGATAAAGTCTATTTTCCCCAGTCCAAAATGAAGTTTCTGATCAATGGCTGACATAAAGCCGCGCATTGGCATTTTTTCCTGGTAAATCAGCTTATCCCCGACATAAAGTGTAACCTGGGCCCCAATAGCATCGGTATTTAATCTGGAACCATGAAGGCTGATAGTTAAATAATTGGTATTAGAATTTCTCTCCGAATGATTTTCATACACGAAGGCCGGCATATTTACATTATTTACAATAAGTTCCAGGTCCCCATCATTATCCAAATCTCCATAGGCAGACCCATTGGAGTAACTCGGAGTTCCCAATCCCCACTGCATGGAACTATCGCTAAAAGATAAATTACCATCATTAGAAAAAGCACAATTGGGTATTTTTACAGTTGGCATTTTCTCAATTAAACTCAATATACCCTCATCATCCTTCATGATCACATCCCTGACATGTTGTGGGTCTGAATAATAATTCAAATAATCCTGATCTAAAAGATCTCTGTAAATTCCGTTTGCCACATAAATATCTTTATATCCATTGTTATCCAGATCCGCAAAAAGGGCTCCCCAGCTCCAGTCACTTGCTGATACACCGGCCAGTCTTCCTATTTCACTGAATGTGTTATTCCCGTTATTCAGTTGCAGTGTATTCCTGGCAAATTGATGAAAATACCCTTGTTTCAAACTGAATTGATATTCTTCCCAGGTTGCAAACACGGCTTTAGTTTTCATTCTTGCATTTCCTTCAGGTAGCATCTCTGTAACATAAATATCCGGATATCCATCATTGTTTATATCTGCCAAATCAGCGCCCATCGCGCCCATACTCGTTGCACTAATTTGTTGTTCCAGGCATTCTTTAAATGTGCCATCGTGCTGGTTGATGTACAAATAATCTTTTTCAAAAAAATCATTGGATACATAAATATCCTGCCAACCATCTTTATCAAGGTCTC
>CAYREN010000255.1:0-7207 GCA_964423255.1 uncultured Roseivirgaceae bacterium
TTTGCCCAAGATGTGTTTTCGCAGTCGAAAATATTATGGCAGAATTAGGGATTCAAGTAAAAAGCATCATTTTAGGACATGCAATAGTACTCTTGCCCAGTAAGGTAAATATTGAAATGATAAAAAGTAAATTAAATCGACTTGGTTTTGAATTGATTCGTGAAAAAGACGATTTGTACATAGAAAAAATAAAAGTATTAATAATCGAATACCTGAAGCTTTTAGAAGAATCAAATGAAATTCATGTTTTGTCAGATTTTATCACAAAAAAAATAGGGAAAAATTATAACTATTTGACTAAAATATTTTCCCAGCAATGTAATATGACCATTGAGCAGTATTATATAAATCAAAGACTGCAAAGAGTAAAAGAATTGCTGGATCAGGATGAACTCAATGTAACAGAGATATCTTATAAATTGTGCTATAGTAGTGTAAACTATTTATCAACACAATTTAAAAAATATATAGGGGTATCAATAAGCAAATATAAGTCAGATCGAGATCAGTTGCGATCCATCTATAAAAATATTTCATTATCAATAAATGATTTAAAAAAGCAAGGGATTCAGATGAACTTTGTGAAGCGTGAAAACGAATATTATTGTGATGATATTGGGGAGTATTTTAGTGCAGATAGTGTAAATGAAATAGTGAAATTTACCTACAACTATGGTAAGGATGATGCTAAAAAAGCCAAAGTATCCGTTATTGAAACAGGTACAAACTTACGTGGAGTATTTGTTGAGATTCCAGAGGATTTTATTAATTACCAAAAGGAAATAATTTAAATTTCTTAGCCTTTTTTTGTTTTTTAATCAATAAAGCTGTTAGTCCTATTTGATTTATTAGATGATGAAAATATATGCGAGTATTTTTCAGAAAAATGATTCGTATTATGAATACTAGAAATTTATGGTCAATGAAATGTTTGGCGTGATACCCATTGATTTTACTGTGTTTGATTCTACAATCGAATTATTCTGCATACCATGACCAGTGGAGTGCCCCATAAGTATTTGATTAAATCTATAGTCAACAACATTTTGCTGATTATAAAGATTAAATATGCTTAATGCCAATACAGCATTAAAGTCGTTGAAAAGGAAAGTGTATTTTCCTCCTATGTCCAGGCGATGATATTGCGGAAGACGCAAGCCATTTTTTTCATCAATTTCTAATACCGTAACATGTTCATCGAAGTCATTCATGGTAGACTCATGTGGCTTTATTCTATTTGTTTTAGTGTAAGGTTTACCAGAACCATATAGCCAGGAGCCAAATAATTCCAGTTTTCCGAAATTATAACTTCCGTAAGTATTGATCTCGTGGCGTTGGTCATGATCGGCATAGAAATTTTTTCCTTCATTTATTTCATCAAATGAATATTTTACCTCGCTGTAGGTATATCCCAGCCATGCGTTAAATGATTTCCCTGTTTTTTTAAGAAGAAATTCAATGCCTTCTGCATTCCCGCTTCCTTCAAAAAACATCTCGTCATAGTTATCAAATTCAGTTACCAATCCTCCATTGCTAAAGGCATATTCCAACAATCCGTTAAAGTCTTTTCTGAAATAATCAACATTAAAGACAAAACCACCAAAACGATAATCCAAGCCGGTCGACAAATGTGTTGCCCTTTGGACCGGTATGCTTGTTGCGTCTGCCAGAAGCCAAAAATCGCGACTTCCCTGAAGTGCATTTTTAGTATTTGACTGATTAATAAATTGATGATAAATACCATATGCCCCCTTAAGCCTAATTCGTGGAGTAGCCTGTTGCGATAATGATATTCGTGGCTCTGGGTACCATTTGTCAGTATTTGAATAATAATTTCCTCGAAGTCCAAAGTTCAATGTCATGCCGGAGATGGGTTGAAGGACGCTGAGGCCATACAGGCTAACGATACTTTTATTTAGTTCAATGTGCTCGACAAAAGTAAGGTCATCACTCTTGCTTCGATAGATTGTCCCCAATACCTTGGTTTGCATACCAAATCTTATAAGTTGTTCCTTAGGTAAGAACCACTCATGGTCTACTTTTAGGGTAATGTCCTGGATGGAATTGCTTTGCTCAAAAGTAGTGGAGATGGTGTACTCCTGATTTTGACTTGTGCCAATGCTGGTATTAGCTTCATCGTATCGGCTTTCATAGCTGGAATAGGAAATCAATGCATTGGTGTAGTGCAATTGATTCCATAACCGTGACCATTTTAGTGAGGTGCCAGTATTTCCCCAATTGACAAGCCCAAGGGTATTTTTGGTAATGGTGAGGGTGTCATTAATATTAGTAACATTTGATTCTTTGAAATTGAGTATATCATTACTATCGTAAAAGCTAACAGAGATATGGTCTTTGAGGCCGATTTTGGAGGAGAATTTTAGGTTGAGATCGGTATAATAAAATTCTGGAATAACATTGTTTTCCTGAGTTGTTATCTGTGCAGCATTTCCCATGTGGCCACCTGTTGGTATATTACCCGAAGTTGTCGACTGGCTGTCACCTGAAAGGTCACCTGCAAAATTTGCAAATATTTTTTCGAATAATGATGTGCTGATGATATCGGTATATGATCTGCGTCCGGAAAAGAAAAGTGAACTTCTGTTTCTCTTCAGAGGAATTTCCAGGGAAGTATTAATACTTAGTAGGTTTATGCCCAGAGATCCACTTGTTTTATTCAGATTGCCTTCCTTACCAGACATATCAACGATCCCTGAAACTCTGCCACCAAACCTGGCATCGTACCCGCTTTTATACAGCTGGACAGATTTGAGCGCACTGGGATTGATGGCACTAAAATAACCTAAAAAGTGGTCCATATGATAAATTGTAAACCCATCAAACAGAAAGAGGTTTTGATTTGTGTTGCCTCCTTGGATAGACAAGCCCGCAGAGGACTCATTGGTGGCATTGATGCCCGGAAGTAGTTGGATAGTGCGCATCAAGTCAATTTCCCCAGCGGATGGCATGCTGTATGATATCTTTGGATTTATATCAATCTTCCCTTCGCTTGCACTAATTTCAAAATCATCTGTTACTTCTTCTAATATGACGACTTCGTCCAATTCCATGAGATTTGAGACCATATTGACATACAGTCTTTTGTTTGCGGAATGGCCATCGATAATTAAGGTAGCGTCCTGGTAGCCAAGGTAGGAAATGCGCAGAGTTATTGGTAAAGAAGTCACTGAAATTGAGAAATAACCATCAACGTTCGTGAGTATGTTACGATTCTCAGGTTCAAGCCAAACATAAGCATAGGGCAATCTTTCGCCTGACGATATATCCTGAACAACGCCAATCAAAGAAAATGTTGATTTTTCGATAGCTTTTCCTTTCGGTTTTTTCTTAATAATAATTATGTCTTTTTCCAGAAGTTCGAAAGTGAGTGAAGTCGGTTCTAATATTTTTTGAAAGGTTTCATATATTGTAAGATTTTTTATTTCAGTGTTTAAAGTGATATTACCAATCGCACGGTCGCTATAGGCAATTTTTAAGTTGTAATTTACCTTCAGAGTGTTGAGGGCTTCCTTCAGTGGAGTGTTGCTAAATGATTCATTGATTCGGACATAAGGATTTGCATTAGCCCCAAAAACGAATGAAATGAACAATATTAGAAAAATGTTAATTGATTGGTGTTTCATCAATAAAATCAGCACTCAGACAGCTCACCTATTTTTTTATTAAAAAAATAATTTCCAGAGTTTTATTTAATCACAACATATCCATCTATGATTTGGAATTCTAATTCACTTGGATCACATATTATTTTTAAAGCTGTTTCAAGATTTTTATCATTAAAATATCCTGTGTATTTATTTTGCTCATATCTTTTAGCCAGCCTAACCTCGATATTGTACTGCCTTGATAGCGTGGCGACGACATTTATTAAAGGCTCATTGTCAAAGAAAAATTCACCAGATCTCCAATCTGCTAAATGATCTTCATTTAATGAGTATTCTGTGCCTTTCTCATCGTTACTAAATCGAACTCCATTACCTGGTGTCAATATAATATCATCAAATTCACCAAGGCTTACTTTTACGCTACCCGTAATACATGCTACATTATAATCCTGTGCCCGAGAGTATATATTAAAACTCGTCCCTAAAACACTAGTGCTTCCCAATTCAGAGAATACAGTAAATGGTTCTCCTTTTTCTACTTCAAAAAATGCCTCTCCATCCATTGAAACGCTACGATTGAAAAACCATGATAATTTATTGTATGCTAACTTTGAATCGGCATTAATATTTACAGATGATCCGTCAGGAAATTGGTGGGTTAAATTGCTGCCTTTTGATGCGTACAAATTTACTTCATTTACTTGGTAAAAGCTAAACCCGGCAACAATGAGAAAAACCACTGCCGCTGCAATACGAATATATGCACCATATAAATTCCTTGCATTATGCGCATGTTCCAATTCGATTACAGGCACTTCCTTTATCTGGCTTCGTTCAAGTTGCTCAAACATCCCAGACATTAGACTTACATTTGGAGCTTTTTCGTATTCAAGAGAAAATAGCTTATTTCTTATTTTTTGATCGAAGTTTTCCATTTTAATCTCATTTAGCATTTAGTGTTTGAATTGCTGCTTTCAGTTTAGCTCTCGCCTTTGACAGATTTGACTTTGACGTACCCGTTGAAATTTTTAATATATCTGCTATCTCGTTATGTTTGTATCCTTCCAGAGCATAAAGGTTAAACACTATTCTATACGCAGGAGGAAGGCCTTGCACAAGGTTCAGGATTTCGTTAGCTGACATTTTATCAATAATGTTGTTATTAAAATCACTAACCACTGCATCTTCTGCATCTATGTGATGGTAGTGGTTTTTATTGCTTCTGAAATTATCAATGGCGGTGTTAATTAATATTCTCCTAAACCAAATTTTAAATGACCTGTCTTTTTCAAAATTGCCGATGTGCCTGAATACTTTAACAAACCCATCGTTGACAACTTCCATTGCCTCTTCTTCACTATTGGTGTAAGGTAAGCTGATACTCATAGCATATCTATAGAATAATTGATACAGTTTTTCCTGGGCGCTCTTATTATTTCGCTTACATCCTTCAATGATAATTTTGTCTATGTCAGGCAAATCGCAATAGTTTAAAACCGGAAATCTACGTTTCCGGTAGTGTATGCTTCATGTTTATTAACCTTGATGGGGCCTTCTTCTTTCTACTAATTTTATCATTTTTCCTTCAGTATCAAAAATTACAATTCCGATATCCTCCATCATCACCTGAATCTCTTTATAATTGTCCTTAGATCCCATTCTTATGCCGAGAATCTTTGCTTCAGGATAATGTGATTCAATGTATTCTACAATAATGTCCGGTAATTCATCAATATCCATTTTTTCATAATTTTCGCAATGGCCCTTGCCACGTCTGATCATATCTTTAAATTTACCATCCTTATCGAAAATCATTCCTCCAATTTCTTGGACAAGCACCTGATATTCTACAATTTTGTCATCCATCTCTATTGCAAAAGCCATCAAAACATCCATATCAGGATAGTTTTTATTTAAATAGCTGACGACGTCAGAAGGCAATTCGTTCATATTTAATTCTTCTGGCATTGCTTCAGGATGATTTCTGAATTCGTGGTAGCTATTGCCCATCATACCTTCATGACTGTCATTATTCCCTCTACTCATCATACCACCTGATCCATTACCTAACATGCTACCTTTACCAAACATGCCCATGTTTTGCATGCCGCCTTCAAACATCTCTCCTACCATTTCCATTCTGGAGTTGATATTGCCAAAACCCATTAGCTCACTTTTCTCATGAAATACCAAATTTGTATTATTTGTCATAAAAGCTTCGTATGTCACTTCATTGTTAGTGGCCGTTACTCTATATGCATTGGCCACTACCTCGCCACTAAAATTAGTATCCATATATGACTGACTGCTAGAAGGCAGGTCAGATGGATTAATTTCTGTAACTCCTGGGTTTAAACCAATTTCATCATGTTGTTGGCATGCTGTAAATGCTGCCAATGCAAAACCTAAAATCATCACTTTCCTTTTCATCTTATTTTATATAATGTTAAAAAATCTATAAACACCCACAGTACGTAAGTATGGTATCAAATGGTTGTCTCCAGGTCAAAATAAAAAATATGATTGATATTTTAGGAAGATATTCAACCTGTTACGTTTGAATCAAAAAAATTCGAAAATAAATTTTGCAACTCAGTTATACTCGTTTTTTATAGTTTGAAATCAGTGAATTTTCCTGTAACATTTCAACAATAAATCATTGACATCCGCAAGGTCAAAGGCATATCAGGCAGATTGAAGAACAATAATAGTTTGTATGTGTCGCACAATACCAGTTATTTTCAATTGGATAGAAATAGACTTCGAATGAATATTAAAAATAGTGATACAAACGAGATAGTTTTTGAAAAATATTCCTGTTTCAATAATGGAAGGTTGTAAAAAAAATTATAACGTCGGCGAAATAAAGCCCAGCTATTTAGCTATTCCAGAGCGGATTGTTCTTAAAATTTCATACATCATATACATAATATCATAACACAAGTTTGATTTTGTTGGTAGACCTTTGATATGCATATAAATGAAGTAAATAAATAATTATGAAAAAAAACAGAAATAACAAGCTAATGCTTACCGCAGGTTTGGGTATATTTTTACTTTCTCTGATGGCACTTACACCTAAAGAGGTTTGGAAAGCCCCAGCCTCTGCAAAAAAAATGCTGAATCCTGTAAAAGATATTGAAAAGGCGACAAAAGATGGTAAAAAGCTTTTCACAAATATGTGTGCAATCTGCCATGGAAATAAGGGACATGGTGATGGCGTAGCAGGAATGGCTTTAAACCCAAGGCCTGCAAGTTTAAATACAGCCCTTGTTCAAGATCAGACAGATGGTGAAATATTTTGGAAAATTACAGAAGGACGACCTCCTATGGCTACCTACAAAGAAATCCTTACCGTTCACCAACGGTGGCAGTTAGTCAATTACATCAGAACATTTAAGAAGTAGGAATTATGAAAAGGACTTTTATACTTATCGTTGCATTTTTTACTGTTCTTACGCTTCATGCGCAAGACAGCTTATTAAGTACTTATGAGCGTCAAGCAGTTCAAAACAACGTCAGTTACAAGCCGGGTAAATCGAAGTTTATGTTGCGAGGGTTTTTCTTTACAGGCTTCGATG
>CAYREN010000256.1:0-7165 GCA_964423255.1 uncultured Roseivirgaceae bacterium
GCAACGGATGCGGGGATTATCAAATGGCAGCATTGCCGGACCTGTTCCGGCATCTGTCTGCTTTATGTCTTTCTTAATCAAGCTTTTCTAAAAGGTCATAAAAACCCAGGGACATTAATAATAAGGCTTTTTGCTGGTTGGGTTAGTGTTATTTGGATTGCTGCTGTTTGCAAACAGACCTCGCAACAGGTGCGAGGATTATCGAATGGCAGCATTGCCGGACCTGTTCCGGCATCTGTCTGCTTTTAACCCTTGTTGGTGTTGTAACTAACAAATAATTGTTACTAATATCAACAATTCTGTTTATTCAATATTGAGCCCGCTTCTTTTGCAATGTCACTCAAACAATTGGTACATAAACAGTCGTCATATTTTTCTGCCATTATTTCTCTGGCTATACTATTTAAAGGTATTTCAATGCAAGCACATTTGAGAATATTGTAATTATTGCAATAAAAACTGCCCCCGCATTTGGGACAGTTTTTAAGTTCTGCGTGATTATTGAATTTACTCACAACTACTTGAACATAAAATGAAATGGACCTACTGAAGTCACCTGATTGTCCAGTGATAATCCTTCAGCATTAAATACCATAATTTTTCCATTGCCAGCAAACCCTGCAGCATCAGCAATATAAAGTTTGTCTGTTGTTGTATTATACCCAATACCATTGAAGTTTTCGCCTGTAATTAAGGCATCACTATCCAGCGTTTTTGTATTCGTGTCAAAAACAAATACTTCTGTGTCGGTTTCAGGCCACGGCTGGGCGGTCAATAAATAAATATTGTTGTCACCATCCATGGTCATTAATCCATCATCTGACATCCCCGGGACTTTTATAAATGAACCCAACACATTTGTATTGGTATTGATGGACTGCAAGCCAACTTTATCTTCAGGATAAGTGCCAAAGGAAGAAGCTACAGACACCCAAAGTAATCCTGAGCCATCAACTATGAAATGCTGTGGAGCAGATTGTAAGTTTATTGTTTCTCCAGAGTCATCATTCAAGTTGATTACTGTCAGTGTTGTTTCATAAGAATTTGCGATATATAATTTGTTATTAACGGCTACTATTCCCTCTGGCCCTGAACCACAATCTAAAGAATCAATAATTTTTTTGGATTCAAGATCCATCACAGCGACATACGATTCGTCCAATGTAAAATTGGAACTCCACGGGCCCCAGCAGGTGATATATGCTTTATCACCCACAACGGTCATGTACCTCGGTTGTGAAATATTTGTGACAGGATTGGCCAAATAGGTGTAATCTTCGATACCGAAAAATTCTATCTTATCAGTGCCATTACAAACTAAATATCCTATACCATCATTTTGATAAATTGATTCTATTAATGCACCAATTTCTGATCCATTGTTGGCATTTTTTATTACGTTGTTTAATATTGTTTTTAACTCTTCATCGTAAAACGAGACACTCCCATTTCCCTGTCCAAAATTGCCTGCATTTACAATCAGCACACCGGTTTTCTTTGAGATCACTTCCTCTCCATTACTGCTATCACACGATGAAAAAAATACTGAGCTGGTCGTGACTACTGCAAAAAACACAAAATTTCTAAGCTTGTTCATTTTCATTATTTGTTATTGATTTATTAAAAAATTTATACTGAGTAAATAATTCCTGCCTGGCATCGCATATCGATTTACATTCTGATATTCAGTACCCAACAAATTGAGCACTTGTCCTTCAAGTGACATAGAGTGTTTTCCAATTGAAAAGGTTTTACCCAAAGAAACATTGGTAATTATATATTCATCAATCTCTTCATTAATCACATCCACGCCATATCGCTTACCCGTAAAATTGTTGTTGATAGAAAGTCTGAATTTGTGATATGACAATTGTGCATTCAGTGTCAATCTATGTTTTGGTGTATATGGCAATTGATAACCTACTGACGGATCATCTTCTGTAATTCCCTTTAACAATTCAGTTCTGTTATAAGCATACATTCCTCTTAATCCAATTTCTCCCCTACTCCATTTCTTCTTCCATTTTCCAGTCAATTCAATTCCAGATGCTTCCACTTCTTTGAGGTTGAAAGGTCTCCAAAGATTGCCTGCAGGTTTCCAGGCTATCCAGTCCTCAATTTTCATATGGTAGGCTGCTATGTCAAAATCAATCGAATAGTTGTCTTTTTCCCAAAGCAAATGCTGACCCAATTCTATGCTATATCCGTTTTCAGATTTTAGGTCTGGCCTGCCTTGAACTCCCCAGTAGCGGTCGTTGAATGTTGGAATTCGATAACTGCGCTCTACTTGCAATCGAAATGTTATATCCATAGGTGCCCGATCTATCATGTAGCTGGTAGAGATAGATGGGGCAATTGGAGATTTGGTAAAAGGAACAAAAGTCTTCCTGGCATTGAGACTTACTTGCCAATTCTCCAGCATTTCATGATTGATGGACAGGAAAACGTCTCCCCTCCATTCGGTCAAATCATCCTCGTATGACCATACATTTGGGACAATGTACTTGGTATTGCCACCTGCATTAATATTGGTATTATCTCCAATATTCCATTCGTAGCTCAGATTCGAAAGTATTCGCTTCATTTCTATGACATCGGTATTATTAAAAATTTGGTAATCCCAGACATAGCCTATGCCAGATTGCAAAATTCCATTTCCGAAAAAATGTTTGTATTCTCCAATCAACCTAAGATTTTTATCCTGGATTTCATCACCGGATTGGTCATCATTGGGCGAGCTGACCATCAATGGTTGAATCTGATGATAGTTACTTCCCAACCAGCCTTTTAGAGTTAGATAACCTCTGCTTGCAATCTTTCTACTAAATTCCTGAATTATGGCAGCATTATGAACTTGTGCATTTTTCTGTTCGATTTCATACGAATCTCCAATTCTGTCTATTATATTATAAGTAAAATTATTTTTTAGTATTCGATTGAACACCCTGGTTTTTGATTCCCATTTGCCATTCCCGACATCGATTTTTATACCGGAAAAAACATTCTCAAAGCTTCCGAAATCTTGCCTGAATTGTATTTTTGCTCCATCGGTCCAACTTGGCTGAGCACCCAGGTGGATGCTCCCACCAATGGCATCGCTGCCTTGAAGTGAGCTGGCTCCTCCATAATGAACTGAGATTTCATCAAACAAAAACAAGGGGACACCATTAAAATCAGAATTGCCAAGTGTGAGAGAATTAAGACTGATACCATTCCAAAATACAGCAGTATGAGAAGAGCCCGTTCCTCGAAATGAAACTGAGGCCAGCATTTTATTCCCCTGCTCTTTTATATAAACAGTGGTGTTTTGTTGCATAAAATCAGATAAAGTCCCCTGGCCTAAAAATGCCATTTGCAGACTATCGGATTTCTGCGTTTTGCTGCCGGGCATGAATTTTTCAAATGGATCTCCTTCAACAACTATTTCATTTAATTCCATTGTTTGGATTTGAGCAAAGGCAACATAAATGTTACCGAACAACAGAAAAATAAATAAGAAGACAACTCTATTCATGGTTGTGCTCTTTTAGATTCAGGAATGCAGTTAGCTCTGCCATGGACTTCCATGTACAACTGTTTTTACCTTTATAATAATTCCATGACCATTGCTTATTCGATAACTCAACTGAGATTTTAGCGTGTCCTCCATCGCTTCTTAAAACAGTATAACCCAATCGTTCTAATGCACGTTTTGTCCAGAATACCCCAGGTTCCTCTCCTTCGATACTTATTTCTGTATAATGTGGCTCCACTACTTTAAAATTGCCATGATTTTTATCAAAACTGATACCTGCTTTGGTAAATGCATTTCCAAAAACATCATTCAACACAAGATCTTCCGGTACACCGGAAAACGTGATATTCTCCATGGTCATTAGCCATATTTTGTCTGCAACCTGAAGTGCCAAGTCAAGCTCATGCGTTGACATAATGATAGCCTTTCCTGTTTCTCTAGCAAGTTTTCTCAGCAATCTGATGATATCTATGCGATTTGGAATATCGAGATGGGCTGTCGGCTCGTCCAATAAAATAACGGGAGTGTCCTGTGCCAAGGCCCTGGCAATCATTACCTTTTGTAACTCACCGTCACTTAGCTCATGAATACTTTTGTTTGCCAGATGCCAAATATTAGTACTTGATATTGCCTTGAAAATTTTCTTTTTATCTTCCGCATTTAAGCTTCCCAGCCAACCTGTATATGGAATTCTTCCGAGAGAGATCAGTTCCTTAGAAGTAAAGTTGCCATAGCTAACCCGCTCGGTAAGGACTATGCTAAGGAGTTTTGATAGCTTTTTTTTATCAATTGAAGATATATTTTGCGACATGATAGAAATCGAACCCCCAAGTGGATTTTGTATTCCTGCCAAGGTTCTCAACAGGGTCGTTTTACCTACACCGTTGGGTCCAAGTAAACATATCAATTCACCATGCTCAATGGAAACATCAATCGGTCCGGCAACATTTATTGTTTGTCCTTTCTTTTTGAAATAACCAATTTCGAGTTTCGATATTTCTAATGCCTTTTTCATATTAAAAAGCAGTGCGCAGATTTTGGTTTTTCAATATCACCCAAACTACCACTGGTGACCCAAGCAAGGCAGTGACGGCATTAATTGGAAGTGTAACCTGGCTTCCTGGCAACTGTGCAATGATGTCACAAAACAACATGAGCATGGCACCAATAATTAAAGATGCGGGGATTAAAATCCGATGGTCTGATGTTCCGAGGACAGACCTGGATATATGAGGTACTGCAATGCCTACAAATGCAATAGGTCCGCAAAATCCAGTAATAGCACCAGCCAACAAGCTTGTTGTGAGAATTAAAAAAAATCGAGTTCTTTTAATATTTAGTCCAAGGCTCCTGGCATAATTTTCTCCTAATAATAAAGTGTTGAGTGACTTGGAACTTAAAAATGCCAAGACCAAACCTATTGAAATCACTACCAATAAAATACTAAGTTGACCGGAAGTGACACCTCCCAGGCTACCAAATGTCCACATGAGGTAATCCTGAATCTGCTCGGGCTCACTAAAATACTGCCAAATACTCACTATGGAGATGGTGATATTACCAATCATAATTCCAATAATGAGCAAGGAAATATTGTCTTTCAACCGTACACTGATCAACAAAATGAGAGACATTACGATTCCTGCGCCAAGTGCAGATGCAATAATAATTAGCCAACTACCTCCTAACCCCAGTTGCCTGATGGCATAAATACTTGCCGCTCCTCCCGAAGTAAGCATGACCAAGGCCACACCCAGACTTGCTCCTGCTGTAATTCCAAGAACAGATGGACCGGCAAGGGGATTGCGAAATAGTGTTTGCATTTGTAGTCCGGCAACTGCAAGTGCACTTCCTGCGAGAACAGCGGTAATAGCCTTTGGCAATCGAATCATGAAAATGATTTTTTGCCAAAGTTCATTTTCTTTTCCCAACCCAGTCAACTGCTTGAACACATCCATTGGAGGGATATTTACAGATCCAAGACCTAAATCAACCAGGAATAATAAGAGACATACGAGCAATGAAATTCCAATCAACATGGATTTAGAAAGACCATTATACTGAATTTCACTCATGGATTTATCGTTGTCTCTTAAGCTTTCCATCTCAATTAATTTGCTTGTAAAAATAAAGTTGATGCGTTGGTAAAAGCTCAGGATGAAAAATGTGGATGAGGTCTGCTAAGATCAATTGTGGGCTCATAATTCCAGACTCCCAATAGTCGTTAGCCATGCCTCTTGCCACACGAAGATTATTGTTATAAATATTGCTGGATTTTAAAGGCTTAAAATCTATCAACCGTTCTTCTATATCAGTTATATCTTTTAATGAAGTCGCAAACCCTGGATTAATCCAGTAATCTGCATTTATCCCACCTGCATAAACTGTCTCCAAATCCAGTGGGATTCCACCAGTACCTTGCTCATTTGCCCATAAATAATCAGCTCCAGAATCTTGAAGAAGATGGCTAATATAGCTATCACCTCCAGGCACAAACCACGTACCTTTAAAAGGTAGATTGCAAATCACTTTTGGTAGATCTTCAAGGCCTGAGGTCAAGGATGTTAAACTATTATATTGTGTTTCTAATTGAGTGAATTTTTTATTTACAAGATCTTCTGACCCTGTAAGCGCTGCAATTACCTTTACCCATTCTGCTCTACCCAGAAGGTTAGTTTCCTGCCAATCAGAAAAAACCAATACCGGAATGCCCAACTCATTGAGCACCTGCTGACTTTTATTGGGAGAATTAGGAAAGCCTACCGTAACGACAACCGAGATATCCAGTTCCAAAAGCCTTTCTTTATCCAGTGTTTCTCCATACCCAACTTCCGGGAGATCTCCATTTTCAATGCTTGAGAAAATTGTTGAGTCATAAATATATTTAGATTCTGAAATTGCAGCAATGCGATCTTTCGATTCACAAAATTCAAAATATGAAAGATAAGAGGAGTGAAGCAATGCTATTCGCTCTACCGGGATTTGGATACGATTCAATGCTGAGAAATCCTCTGGAATTTCAGCACCTTTTTCATACAAAAGATAACTTGTCGAATCTGAACGCTCATCATCAAGACTGATTAAACTGAGGATTTTGAAATTCTTATAATTGACAAGTTCAAATCCGATGGCATGATTGATGTTTGATGAATGAGAAGTTCCATCTCCAATCTCCAAGTCTTGTGTAGCATTCTTTTTAGACTCACAAGAGTATAAGACCATCATACAGAATTGCACGATGATTAATTTGAAAGTTAACTTTTGTAAAAATAATATTTTAACCTGCATGATTATTTTGCCTTAGTCCCGAAGCGATTTCACTATGGCAGGTCTTCTGACTTTCCCTGATTTGACTTCCTTCCCATTCCTTTAAATAGGAACAGTGGAAAATGAGTTGGTCAAATCACTCAATGGGATTACAGCAGCGGGAACTGTTTCGGATTTACACCGAATTCCCTTTTAATGCTCGGCAGCAGTATGCTACAAAACAACCATAATTCATTGCAAAGCTACAATCCAAAATGATGAATGAAAATATTTAGACATGATTTTTTATGGAGAATTGAAATATAATTTTTTCTATGAAATCATTGAAAATTTATTGCTAAAATAAACCGGCAAAAGGAATACTATTAATTCAATACTTGCTGA
>CAYREN010000257.1:0-7134 GCA_964423255.1 uncultured Roseivirgaceae bacterium
AATTTACATGTTATCCAGTTTAGAAAAACAAGAATTGAAAGATGGTTATTGTCAATTGAAACAGACAAAAGGTAGAATAGCCGGATCTTGATAATAACTTGTTATGGCCTTCTGCGAAGGTAAGAAGCAGAAAAGAAATCTATTGTTGAAAGAGCGGAAATTGAGTACTGTGAATCAAGGTTCGATGTGAAAAAGCTAACGCGGATGTGGAAAACATAAGCCCGCGAAAAAGCAAAAGCGAGTTTTGATGTTTGCCAAGCAGAATGCGGAGATAGTAAGCTCGACAGAATACCAAAGGATTTAGAAAGAGAAAAAGTGAAGAGCAAGAGAACAGCAGTTAGGGGTAAAGCGGGACACTAGCGTACATAAAAAATGAAAGATCCAAATTGGATTTTACTGACCACAATGGTCCTTATGGAATTATAGATACTACCACTCTTTTGAGAAGAAAATATACAACTAATTATAATAATTTTTTAATAGAAGGAGTTAATAATGCAACGTGAAGACGCTATCGTTGATTTTGTTTTTCACTTAACCCGTGGAATAGTTAAAGCAATTCCTGTATTGGGCAGTGTTATTGATGAGGTTGTTTTCGAACAGTACAAAGATAAACTACGCTCAGAAGTAGCCATACTAACAGATGAAGACTTAAACAAATTAGAAGAAAAACTTCCTCAAATTGATGTTGAATCACTTAGTAACCAGTTTGAAAATATAGAAACTTCTTTGGAGGATCTTCAATCAGAAGCAATTAATCAGTTTACTGCAAGCCTAACCATTTTAGGGAATATGCGCCATCAACAAAGACAAATTGAAATAAATACTGATAAGATTCCAACCATCCTTGACTTAGTCGAAAGCATGGAAAAACATTTGGCTAATCGGGATGAAATGCAACATCTTCTGTTTGAAGTTAAACAAAAAAGAGAGGCTTGGGTCAACAGAATTTCGCACAATCAAGTTAGATTATTAAACCTTCTTAATGAGTTCCAATTACTTGAAACCATCTGGCCAGAAGCACAAAACTTGTTAGAGGGCTGTACTTACAAAGAATTTCGTATGCGGTTGCATGAACTTGAATGGCTATCCTTAGTTAAACGGCAACGAATCAATAATTCTTGGTCTTATCAACGTACAAGTGAAGGAAATCAACTAGTGTTGCATAGACTCACTGTGGGCAAATAATATGAGTAACCAAGTTTCAAATTTAACGCGAAAAAAAAATAAGGTATGGATTATTTTTCAAGGTGAGAAAGGTAAAGAAATTGTGGATAGTTTTAGTGGTAAATTCCACAAGTTTGGCAATAAGTACGATACTCATTTTCATCTTACCTCTTTTCACCCTGATACTACTGAAGCTTCAATATATAGCCGAGTTCAGCAAGATGCAGTAGAATGTGATGCAGCTATTGCTATTATAGCTGATGATGATCGTCATGCTTCTGTTGCTGGAAATCTATGGTTTGAAATAGGTTTATGGTTAGCTCAAAAGCCAGCTAGCCGTCTTATTATCTGCAAAAAGGGAAATGTTAATTTAGAAGAAAAACACGAACAATTAATTAGTGATATTCATGGTAAACCAGCCCCGTCTTTTATAGATAATGAAAAAATTTGGACTCATATTTTTGAGTTTGTAATTAATCTAAATCCCCAGAATTGTAATTTATCAATTCCTTACTCTAAGGTAAATGACATCTTTAATAGGAATGGATCCCCAATGTGGATTTCAAAGGAAACCTATCATTGCGGATCAAATAATAATGAAGTGTGTGGTTTTCGGGAGCAGTCATTGGAGTTTAGTGCAGAACTATTACGAATGGGCAAAGTAAACCACGAGCGAGAGTTATTAGCTCTAATCATTTCAAAAATTGCCTGCTTTAGTGGGGTATTCAGAAGTGTAATAGAAAATCCAAATGTACCAGAAAATCAATTTGCTGAACATCTAGCACAAACATCGCGTAATAAAATGCATCAAGAAACTTTAAATAAACTGAGCGATGCTTTAGATGAAGTTAAAGAATTCGGTAATGATTTAATTAGAGCATCAGAGCATTATCCTAAAAATTATAAACCTCTTGATCGCGTATCCGAATTTCTGACCTTCCGTATAGAAACTTGTTTGGAGTTATTTGAAGAAATTAAGTTGATAAAAAACATATCAGAAAGTAAAGATGAAATAGAATCTTTATTTACTTGTGAAATAAAAAACTTTATCGAATTTGTTAAAAAATACGGAGGGAACCAGTATCTATTTAAAAAAGAAGTTCAAAAAACTGAGGTTTTCTATCTAATACAGGATATCAATACTAACTGTGAACTAATGGCTAAGTTGTTAAATGCTTTAGGAAATATATATTTCAATAAATGTAGCAAGATTCTGAAAGATGGTTTTGAACAAATGAATGAACCAAAAATATTTTCTACTCGAATAAAACAAATAATTTCTGATTTACCTCATAATGACCCTAATGAAAAACACCAATCAATTTGGCATGAAAGCATTATTTCTTCAAAAGGGGCGGTTAAGTGATTCCGCAAATTAATATCGAAGAAGCAGACAAATTTAATGACCATTCTGAGGAAACAAACCTATTGGTTTGGCAATCAGTAGAAAATTGGTTTTTAAAAAACGATGATACAATCAAAAAAATAGAAAATGCAGCTATCTCTGATGAATCTCTTCTTATTGACATTCATGTATCTCAAAAACTATGGCAGGAAATACAGGCATATCAATATTTATTTGGTAAATCTATTGTTAATCTAATAAAATTCAAATCTAAAACACGGTACATAGTATATATGCTGATACCAATTCTTAGGGATGAGCTAAATTTCAATTCAAATCCTCGCTATGTTAAGAATGATGAAGCTTTACAACATATTTGTAATATTGCAAGGAATCTATTTGACTTTGACAAGCCTAAGCCAATACAACATGTAGATGTGCAAAAAACTTTATTAAAGATATCAAAATTAAACTTTCTTGATGAATCAATAAAACTTCCAAATGAGATAATAGACAGCTCAAGTGTCAATCATGGTATGACTCCCTTTCATAGAGTGAAAGAAGCTATAAAAAGTTCTGTTAATAGTGTGGCCCTTGCACTAAATGATCATCTCGATCAAGCAGAAGAGGAATACATTAAAATATCAACTTCTTTTAATATCTCACCGAAAGAGGACGTGATTGAGTTTATGGAGCCTGAACTACTTACTCAATATATTGAAAAAGCAATGGATAACAATAACAGTAACAATTCTTATAATTGGGATGGTGTTTCAAAAAGTATTGCTCAAGATCTTGAAGTACCCAAAGATGGTGTTGTTAATCCTCCTGAAACGGCAGTAATCATGTTTTTTCAATATTACGCAGCACAAAGATTTTTTAATTATTTGTATAGACACCAGTTAAAAATGAATAATAGTGCATCATTAATGAACAACTAGTTGATTATTGCGAGATAGTTTCCCATGAAAAATAATACCAGAAAAATAGATGCTCACTGGAGAGAGAAGCTACAAAAAGATTTAGAGTTCCACTCGTATATAATTTCTGCATGTATATATAGCAGAGATCAGGAAAACAAATCCGAACTTAGTGTTCCCCGAAAGACGTTGTTAGAAGCCAATCATATTGAGCAATATTCACAGACCTTATGTCAAGATACTCAATATGATAATGATACGCTTGAACTATATTTATCAAAATTTCAGCAACATAAAATACTTTTTGTCAATTCAACAGTCCTTGTCAATTTTTCATCAAGAAGCCTTTTAGAAACAGCTTTACGTTTATATGGAAATACTCAATCTTCAATAAAAATCGAAAATGAAGTTTATATATTCATTAGAGGCAATTTATCATTTAACCCCAGTTGTGTAAGTGGGTTTAAGGTAGCAGTGGATCTAATCAATGATTTATATATAAATAATACAAAAAAAAGTGCGTTAACTGAAATTGATTTAATTTCACTTTTAAAATCAGCATTACAAGAAAGCCATAAACCAGAGATAATCAGAGCATTTATAGAAGTGGGGTTTATAAAACGCCTTTTTTCTTTGGAGAGAAATAGAAACAATGTTCTGAATATTACTGGAAAAGGAAATATTTGGTTTTTGCTTTCTGCTTTATTTGGTTTACATACTGATATAGAAGGCTTACCTCTTCTTTTTTATGGAACACTTCCTATTTATAACCCACCAGGTAACAATATTTTTATTCGTGGGGGGTTAGGGTGTGGAAAATCAACATTAGCAAGTCAAATAGCATATGAAGTTGCGGATAAGGGGGGCATAAGTATATATCTTGCATTAGAGGAAAATACGGCTATTTTAGAAAACTTATACGCATCCTTTGGATGGACTAACAATGATGATGTTATATTTAATAAAATTCAAATTACGGAGAAAACCTTTAAAGATCAGCTGTCGGGTGCATTGAATATATTTACTTCCAGTCATAAAGGGCTTTTTATATTAGCAGATGTACATGCTAAAGACTTTATCGACTTATATGACCTAATAGATATGATTTCTTCTGGTTTTTTACACAAAATTAAAAAAACTTCAAAATTAATAGTTTTAGATTCTGTGAATGCAGTAAAAGTATTTCAAAAGCAGCTGCCAGAACTAGAGTTACGCCAGTCCATGACTCGATTATTAGATAGAATACAACATGCAGGATGCTGTTCAATTCTTGTTGGAGAGGAACATACTAACGAGAATTCTCCATTCTTCTTTGAAGAAAGTATTTCTGATACAACAATTCGACTTTTTTTTAGTGAAGAGAGCTACAAAAAAAGATCTATTGAAGTATGTAAATCAAGGTTAATTCCATGTGTACGAGGAGAGAATAGATTCATCATTGACCATAAAGGTATTGTTGTATATCCATCAGCCTCTTCGTTTATTGCTGCTCGCCAAGGCAGACGATACAACGCTACTGGAAAAACAAGGAAAATGAAAAGTGGTGTAGAAGGGCTAGATGAAATGTTTGGCGACAAAGGTATTGAATCAGGAACTATAACTGGCTTTATTGGTGAAGCAGGTACAGGAAAAATGGAATTAGCTTTGTGTTGGCTTAGTAATGGAGTACTTAGTAATAATGAGGCAAGCATTTATGTTACTTTCTCTAAAGCCCCCAAATATGCTGTTTCTTTATTAAATAATCGAGCGAAAATAGTTTTTCAACATTTTAAAAATAAACAATTGAGCTTTAAAAACTTTGATAATTTGTTTAGTGTTGTTTCTATGCGGACTGATGGGCTTACTGCTGGACAAATAATTCACACAATAAGTACTGAAATAAACAAAAAAAAGCAGATGGAAAATGTTCGTAGTGTTCGTATTGTAATTGATAGTCTCACACAGCTCGAATATTCATCATGCTCAGATGAAGATAATAGATCATTTCTTTGTGCATTAGAAGAAACAGTAAAAACTGATGCTATTTCTTGTATCCTCTGTTATACAAGAGATATGTATAGAGAAGCTCCTACACTCATGGAGCAAAAACTAATCAATATATCGGATAACCGCCTTGAGTTTAAAAAAGTTGATGTATCTGGCATCCAAAAAACCATTGTTTATACTGAGAGAAGTCGTAGCTATAATCACCCACATGAAGCTATGGAACTTGTCGTTGATGATGAAATAAAAATTGAACCAAATTTCTCATTATTTGCTGAAATAAGAAATGGCGAAACGACCGCTATTAAAACAGAAGTTTTCTTGCATTATGAAGGGAAAGTACATAAAAAATATAACGATAGTATTGAGAGATTTATCAGTAGTGCTGTTGGAGAAAATGTAACTGTTCATAATCAGTTATACCCTCAGATATCCAAAAATCAAATTATCCGTAGAGGAATGCTAGAAAAGTCTATAAGACTCGTGTCTGTAGATGATTTAGATCTAGATTTAATAACAGAAGAAGACTACCACTTTATACCAACAAATTTGTTAAATAACGCACAGTCAGACTATTTGAAATGTGTTGATAAACGAATAAGGACAAATGATAGGAAGCATTATAAGGCACTACCACTTTATGTGAATATTCCTATTTTGCTGTGTAAAAAAGGTACAGATAAAAAGTTAGGCGAATCCATAAATAGCTGGAGAGAGCTTGCTGATTGGCTTGTAGAAAACGATAAAGATACTCAGGTTCCAGCATTTGAATTTTCAAAAGGAGTTGCTGAAAACTATAACTGTATGTTTTTGGAAATTTTACATTCTTTGGTAATGGAAAAAGCAACGAAGCCAGAAGATGAAAGTTTTGGTGCTTCTTTTTATAGGTATTTGAGAGATGATAGTATTGGAGGTGAAGCAATACTTTTATTTTGGAGATTATGCCATAAAGCACATCTATTATCAAAGCCACATAAAGATGAATTAAGTACAACAAATAATGACACCTTAGACACACGTGCTATCCTTAAAATAAACCCATCTTTTTCATTTTGTAGAACTTGGTTTACTTCTATTTACGATATTTTTGAAGAAAAAGAGGATTCATACAATATTAAAACATTACCTGGTACAGGATCTGTATTGGGCACGTGGTACTTAACAGTTCCTAAAAGAGGGCCTGCATCAGAAATTGCAAAAAAACTTTGCGTAGCCATTTGTGGAAGAGAACAGGCTATAGAACGGTTTGATAATTGGATTGGAATTCCTCCATATTCATCCTTATGTGGTATAAGTGAAGATCTTAAAAATTTAAATCCTGGAATAGATGGAACTACAATAAATTTTGCACGAAAATATTTAAGCACAATAGCTGAAACTGCAATAGTCAGAACTGAAATTCCAAGATACAGTGCTATTTCTGGTCTTCTATCTTTTTATTTACAACGGATTCTGGAAATTGAAGGGAAGCCTAAAAGCAAAGTACCTGAAGACAATATTAAGGCTGAATTAAAAAATGCAATTAAAGCGATCAACAAACAAAAGTAAATGCGAGCATTGATTTGGATCGTACTAACTTCCACGGACAGTTGAATTAAGCGACAGCCATCATTTCATACTCTGTCGGTGAGACATAGCCCAATGTTTGCATGCAGTTAGCTCTATCACCAGCTTTCTTGCTAACCCTCACGATTCAATTCGTCCGGAACAAATTCAAGG
>CAYREN010000258.1:0-7123 GCA_964423255.1 uncultured Roseivirgaceae bacterium
GCAATTATAAATACAGCATATTCAGCACTGTGATAGGGTGTATTGTGCAATACGTCTTCAAATACAATTCCCGAAAGTAAAAGCAGAATACCCAGGGCGGCTTTGATGATCGATGGCAAGTTTTCTGCGAGCTCGCTTTTCGATACCATAGATTTATTATCGTTAGCATCTACAATTACTACATCGGGTTCTACTTCTATAATTTTGCTTTTCACACGCTCAAAATTGTCCGTGTCAATTGTCATCGAAGACGTTGCAAAATTGACGCTGACAAATTTTACCTCCCCCATCTTTGTCAGACTATCTTCAATTTTGGTAGCACATGATGCGCAATCCAGATTTTTTAATGCATATTTTTTCATTTTGATTAATATTATAGAAATATAATCAACTATTAGTAAATAATAATATTTTTAATTGATACCATTTGAATACCCATTCTCACAGCATTCTCATTATTAGTGCATATTAATGACTGTGCTCCGTCTCTCCTTTTCCCATTTCTGCTAACAAATAGTAAGCACCGTTGCCAGCGATTTGGACATTGTCAGGCAGTGGAGACAATAATTTTACTTCCACAAAACTGCCATCCATAACCCCCGTAATCACTTCTATTTTTTCAAATGCCATTTTACCTTCATCATCATGGGCATGTTCCCCATTTTTGGATTCTTCTTTGCCATGCTCATCTTCATGCCCTTCATCAGTTTTGACAAAAATATATGACTTTCCCTCTTCCTCAACGATGGCATGTTCGGGTAGTGTTGGTACCAATATATTGTCTGAAATAATACGACCTTGAATGTACATCCCAGGAATAAAGGCTTTATTTTTTGTTAATATTTTAGCATGTACATGAACAGCCTTTGGATTTTCTTCAAATGCCGGACTGATGGCATAAATTTTACCTTCCAATTCCTGTCCGGCAAGGCTTGATGTATTAAATAATATTTTTTGACCTACTTCGATAAGGTTTATATCTTTTTCATATACCATGAGATCAGCATGGATTTTATCATTATCTACGATTTCAAAAACCTTGGTGAGTGGTTCAGCAAATGCGCCCACATTTGTTTCGACCAAACTTATGATCCCTTTCATAGGAGCTACAATATTTACCGTAGGATATATTCTGCCTTTGCCAACTTCGGATGCATTTATTCCCAGCATTCTGAGTTTTACTTTCAATGCTGCAACAGTGGCCTTGCTATTGTTATATTCTGCTCTGGTTTTCTGAAACTCCCTGCCTGACCCAACCTTTTCTTCGTACAATCTTTTTTGTCTTTCATATTCTTTTTCAAGGTATTCAAGCGTATTTATATTGTTTACATAATCCTGTTGTAGTTGAATAAAATCAGGATGTTCGAGTGTGGCCAGTACTTGCCCCTTAACAACCTTATCACCTTCAAATACTTTAACTTCTTTTACAATTCCACCAAGCAATGGACTGATATCTGCTTTATCTTGGGGAGCTAACTCCATTTTCCCGGAGGCCTCAACACCCACACTCAAATTGCGTTCTTTTAATTGTACTAATTTCAAACCGATTACTTCCATTTGTTGTTTACTAAGCGAAACAGTATTTTCATGTCCCTCTTCTTCATGATCTTCATGAGCTTCTTGCTCATGTTGAGATGATTCGCAAGAATACATGGCCAGTCCTACTATCAGGATAACAATGATTGATATTATTTGATTTTTCATGTGTTTATATTTTTATAATTGAATTATTATTTTTCTATTTTCATGGAATTTCTATTCCATGTCGTTTAATTAAATTCGTACGTTATCGCGAGGTACGAAACAATCTACCTGCCTCTGCGAAAAGACAATCCAAATAGACTGCTTTGTTGACCTTCCTGTCAATGACGAGAAAATATCTACTATCCATTCCTATTCCCTGCTAAATATTCTATCTCAATAATAGACTGGTTATATTGTGCCAATAGTGTCAGATAAAAGGTTTTAATATTTATTCCATTGTCTAAGCCTTGAATATATTCTACATAATTAATCGCGCCATTTTCAAAACTTTTTCGAGAATTTGTTAAAATTAAATCAGCCTGTGGCAATCCATTGTTTTGGTAATATTCAAGCATGGCTTTGTATTTAAAATAATTTTGCGTCACCCGTTCATATTCTCCATACAATACTGTTTTGTAATATCTGGCATCTGACTCAGCTTTTTGTTGATTAAGTTTTGCAGCATTAATGCGTGCCACATCTGGTCTTGCCCAAATAGGAATTGATATTCCTGCCTGAATGCCGGTAAATCTTTGACTGCCACCAAAATATTGATCCGAGCCATCGACATTATACGTCCCTATTAGCGATTGGTTAAAATATCCTACTGAGAACTCAGGCCATAATTTTGATTTATTTACCCAGGTCTCATTTTCACGGACAGAAATCATATTTACCAATAAGCCCAGATTAGGATTGGTTGAGATGATAGCTGTATCTAAATCTAAATTCAAATCTTTTTTGGGCTTATAATTGGCAACAATATCTACCGACACTGCACTATTCAAAAGTATTTGAAGCCTTTTTTGATATATTTTTATGTTTGCTTCATTTTGCGTAATCGTTGCTTTTACCGCTGTAACTTTCGATTCAGCTGTTACTTTTTCCAGTAGCGTTCCTGCTTCTGTTTCATACCTCAGATTTGCGGCTCTTAAAAACTGGATATATACACTATCTTGAAATTCGAGCAATTCTCCCAGCTCCATCAAGTAGGCCAATTGATACCAGGTAAGTTTTATTTCCTTTACCAGATCATTTTCTGTAGCTAACTTTTGAAATTCTCCTGTTTTCACGTAGGCCTTAGCTAAAGCACTTTGATTGGCATATACTGTTGGAAATTGAAATTTCTGATCTATCGTAAACCCAAAATCATTTTCAAAACTATTGTATTGTCCATATTGCATATTGAAATCAGTATTGCCAAGACTAAAAGAGGTCTTTTTCAACTCGGTCAAACGTTCTATTTCAAATCCTGCAGATTGCACACTTCCATTATTCAGCAGCCCAAATGAAACAGCATCATCTAATGAAACATACCCTGTGCTATCACTTTGTGCCAGGGCGTTTTGACCAAATGTCATGGATACACCAAGAAATAAAATAGCAAATACGCTTGCCATACTTAAACTGATTTTCTCACGCTTAACAGCTTTTTTCAACTGCTGTCTTTCTGATCTCTCTTCCTCTAGTTTATAAAGAATAGGAATAATGATTAATGTTAATATCGAGGCTGTCATCAATCCACCAATGACTACTGTGGCCAACGGACGTTGCACTTCTGCTCCTGCAGAAGATGAAATGGCCATCGGTAAAAATCCCAATATATCTGTAGATGCCGTAAGAAAAATAGGCCTTATTCTTTCCCGAGTTCCTCTTTTAATTCTCTCTTTCAGGCTAAGACCTTCCTTTTTGAGGTCGTTCATGCTGCTTATCAAAACCAACCCGTTTAAAACGGCAACACCAAAAAGCACAATAAATCCTACTCCTGCAGATATGCTAAACGGCATGTCTCTAAGCCAAAGTGAAAATATGCCACCTATGGCAGATAGCGGAATGGCCATATAAATCATGATGGTCTGGCTGAATGATTTTAAGGCAAAATAGAGCAACACAAAAATTAGTGCTAATGCTATTGGCACAACAATCAATAACCTGTCTTTGGCTCTTTGCAAGTTTTCAAATGAACCACCATATTTGATGTAATATCCGGGAGGTAGATTTAATTGCGAATCCAGCTTTCCTTGAATTTCATTTACTACCGATTCTACATCTTTTCCCCTAACATTAATGCCTACATACGTTCTGCGGTTCGTGCCTTCGCGAGAGATTTGCATCGGCCCATCCTGATAGCTCACTTTTGCCACTTCTTTTAATGGAATTTGTTGCCCGTCGGGAAGGGTGATATAAATATTCTTTAGGTTGTCGATGCTGGTTTTGTGCTCATCTTTTAGACGTACCACTAACTCAAACCGCTTTTCACCCTCAAATATCACTCCGGCAGTTTCGCCACTAAAGGCTGTTCTGATGATAGTATTTAGCTCCTGAACATTTAAACCATACTGCGCCAATTTCCTTCTTTCATATTGTACAGTCATCTGGGGTAGTCCTTTAGTCGCTTCCACTTTTATGTCTGCCACACCATCAACGGTACCAATTATTTCAGACATCTTTTGTGCATATAATGCCAGCTTATCAAGGTCTTCACCAAATAATTTTATCGCCACATCCTGACGCACGCCAGTCATCAATTCATTGAAACGCAGTTCTAAAGGTTGTGAAAACTCGTAGTTTACTCCTGGGATGTAAGAGAGTTCGTCTTTGATCTTCTCTATCAATTCCTCTTTTGTTTCAGCGGAAACCCATTCTTCCTGTGGTTTTAGCATAATGAACATGTCGGCAATATCCATAGGCATGGGATCAGTAGGCAACTCGGCTACTCCAATTCTGGAAACCATTTCTGTTACCTCCGGGAATTTATCCAGGATAGTCTTTTCAATCAGTGAAGAGACTTTTTCAGTTTCTTCGAGGGAACTTCCGGGCTTTAATAACGCTTGCATTGCTATATCTCCTTCATCTAATTTTGGGACAAACTCGCCACCCATTTTTGAGAAAGTAAATATCGCTAATGCTAAAAATGCAACAGCAACAGAAAGTATTACTGTTTTGGTTTTTAAAGCCCTATCCAGGATAGGTTCATAAACTTTGACTAGCCAAAGGATAAATTTATCTCCCCATCCATCTTTTTGAGATGGTTTTTTACTCATAAACAAAGCAGAAACCATGGGCACATAAGTTAGGCACAATATCATGGCACCAATCACAGCAAAACTAAAAGTCATGGCCATAGGGGTAAACATTTTGCCTTCTACGCCTTGCAATGTTAAAATCGGAATAAAAACAATGAGGATTATAAGTTGACCAAAGAAAGCAGCGTTCATCATTTTGCTAGATGAATTGTTAGAAATTTCATCTAATTCCTGCTGACTTAATTTCCCGGACGAAATATTACGAACCTTTTGTACTGTATAAAACACAACACTCTCCACAATGATCACGGCACCATCGACAATAATTCCAAAGTCAATTGCTCCCAAGCTCATGAGGTTTGACCATACACCAAAAATATTCATCATGATATAGGCAAAGAGGAGGGACAGGGGAATTGTTGAGGCAACAATGAGCCCGCCTCTGAAATTTCCCAGAAAGATGACTAATACAAAAATCACAATCAATCCTCCTTCCAATAGATTGGAAGTAACAGTGCTCGTGGTTTTCTCAATTAATTTTGCACGGTCTATAAATGGTTTTATTGTGATTCCTTCGGGTAAAGATTTTTCGATTTCTTTTACACGTTTTTTTACCCTGGCAATAACATCATTGGAATTCTCTCCTTTCAACATCAGAATCATACCTCCAACAGCATCGCCATTTCCGTTTTTAGTGAAAGAACCGAAGCGAACTGCATGTCCAAATTGGACTGTGGCCACATCTTTAATAAAGATAGGCACATCATTTTCCGTTTTTACTACAACGTTGTTCAGGTCATCTAATGACCTGATAAGGCCTTCACTTCGAATAAAATTTGCCTTATGATTTTTTACGATGTATGCACCTCCTGTATTTTCATTGTTTACTTCGAGAGCCCTAAACACATCTGATATAGTGATATTCATGCTCTTCAATCTATTGGGATCAATGGCTACTTCATATTGCTTTATTCTTCCACCGAAACTGTTCACCTCTACAACACCGGGCAGCATGGCCATTTGTCTTTTAACAATCCAATCCTGGTAGGTTCTTAAATCTGTATCAGAGTATTTGTCTTTATATTCAGGAGACACCTGAAGTGTATATTGATAAATTTCTCCCAACCCCGTGGTGATGGGCCCCATAAAAGGTTCTCCAAATTTCTGAGGAATTTGGCCTTTTACAGCGGCCAGTTTTTCAGAAACTAATTGCCGAGGTAAATAGGTTCCCATGTCATCCTCAAAAACAATGGTGACAACAGAAAGGCCAAAGCGAGAAATAGATCTAATTTCTGTAACACCGGGAAGATTTGCCATGGCCAACTCGACCGGATAGGTGACGAATTGTTCAATGTCTTCAGTTCCCAGATTTGGTGAGGTGGTAATCACCTGAACCTGATTATTGGTAATGTCAGGTACGGCATCGATGGGAACTATTGTCATAGAGTATATGCCAAGGCCAATCCAGGCTATCATCATTATTCCGATGATGAGCTTATTCTTGATTGAAAATAAAATAATATTATTAATCATAATTGTTTATTTACTTGATAACCTGCCCACCAAAGTAGGCAAGTTGAATGGAATGAGATTTCCAGGAATTTTGGAATAAAATTGCGCTGGAAATAAGGTAATCGCAGTCATAAAATATTTCCGCAATTTCCTAACCTACCTGTCGGTAGGCCATACCTGCATTCACTATGTCAAACCTCAGCATTTTCGCTGAAGAGATAAGTAAAGCAGTTGATCAAGTAAGAGATGGAGGTCCTCTATGAGGAGAATTTTCTAAGGGTGGAGATAAGTAGTTGTTTTTTGAATTATTATCATACTTAGATATAGGTTCAATTTGCTCAACACCTACAATTATGGCAAGCAAGAGAGTTGCTAACTTCGTTTTTGCAAAATTATGGTTAGCCTCTTCAATAGTTCTTACAGGAATATAGTGTTGAATTTCACAAGTATTTGATGTGTGCTCCAATTCGCACAAAAAGCATGCGATCAAATCATACAGGCTTTCGTCAAAGTGATTTTCATGTTGGATATGTTTATGATCATTGCTTGTATCTTCATTCTTCACATGATCATGATGCTGATGATGATGTTCATTTTCCTGTAAGATGATATTTTGGCTATATACGTCTTTTTTTTCCTGATGGGGAATCAGAGCATGTGAAAACCCAAATGAATAGGTCAACAATAAAAAACATGATATAAACATTTTACCAAAGTACATTGGTGCAAAGTTAATAATAATTTTAGGCAATTGTATTGCAAAGTTGGTTTTTGAGATTTTGAAGGAATATTTTAAAATATATCAGGGATGTGGACTGAGAGAAATACAGGTTTCCGTATGG
>CAYREN010000259.1:0-7106 GCA_964423255.1 uncultured Roseivirgaceae bacterium
TAAAGATCATTTCGCCTGGTCGAAGGTCCTTTGGGATATGACGGCAATTGCCTATTTGATCAATAGTGATTGGACACCCTCTCAGTTGGTGCACGCACCCAGAGTAACTTCATTTGATACCTATAGTTTTGATAACAATCGTCATCTGATTCGAATGGTATTTCATATTAGAAGGGATGATATTTTTAGGGATTTCTTTACGAAACTCCAGTCTTTTAAAGATTGAACAATAGAAATTAAAATAATTGTAAAATTATGTTTATTCCACAAAGCTACGCTCTTGCTGTAAGTCTCTGTTTCATCACAATGTTCTGCTGGGGTAGTTGGGCAAATACACAAAAATTGGCTACTAAGTCCTGGCCATTTCAGCTTTTTTATTGGGATTATGCCCTGGGTATTGTACTAATGTCTTTGATATTTGGACTTACGATAGGTAGCCATGGGGAAGAAGGCAGGTCCTTTTTTGCAGATCTTTCCCAGGCAAATTCGGATGCTTATTACTCCGCTTTTATTGGTGGGGTTATTTTTAATTTCGCAAATATATTAATTGTCGCTGCCATAAATATTGCAGGCATGGCAGTCGCATTTCCGATTGGCATTGGCTTGGCCCTCGTGATAGGTGTTATTGTAAATTATATCGCTACGCCAGTTGGAGATCCAACATTGCTATTTATAGGAGTTGGATTGGTTGCGCTCGCGATATTGTTTGATGCAATTGCATATGGTAAGCTTTCTGATTCTGAAAGAAAAACTCCAGTTCGCGGTATTGTGTTATCTATTCTTGGTGGAATAGCGATGGGTTTTTTCTATAGATTTGTTGCTGCCTCTATGTCTTCAGATTTCGCCAATCCGGAGCTTGGAAAATTTACTCCTTATGGAGCTACATTTGTTTTTTCTATCGGAATATTATTATCAAATTTTATTTGGAACTCCATTGCGATGTACAAACCATTTAGTGGGAATTCTACATCTTATAGAGACTATTTTAAATTAGGAACCCCAAAGCTTCATTTTATTGGTTTACTCGGTGGAGCAATTTGGTGTATTGGAAATTCATTGAGCTTTATCGCTTCAGAGCAAGCTGGATATGCGATTGCCTATGGATTGGGTCAGGGAGCCACTATGGTCGCAGCTGCCTGGGGCGTGTTCATTTGGAAAGAATTTGCCTCAGCACCAAAAGGTACCACAAAGTTGATCAACCTGATGTTTTTAAGTTTTATTATTGGATTAATCTTAATTATCGTTGCGAGGTTGGGTTGATTTAATACTCCTGGACAAGTGTTTCTATTGGAATATTTAATGCCTTATTTAAATTTCTGATCATACCAAGTGTTAGTTTTCTTTTCATGGAAAGAATATCTGAGACCCTACTTTTGTCGCCAATAATATTGATTAAATCTTTAGGTTTCATTCCAAGCCCATCCATCCGCACTTTAATGGCCTGAACTGGGGGCAGCAAATCAATTTTATAATGCTTTTCTTCATAATCCCAAGCAAGCAAAGAAATGACTTCCAACTCCTCTTCTTCTCTAGAGTTTTCTTTACAATCAATCAATTCATCAATCCTTTTAAGCGCTTGATTGTATTGCTCTTCTGATCTTATTGGTCTAAAATCCATGATTATATATTTTTAATATCTGATATTTGATCATATTCTTTATGCGTTCCTACAAACCTGATAAAGGCCATTTGAATCCCATATCTAAATACAACAATTAGCCTATATCGATTATGGCAAATATTAAATACAATCCTGTTATTGCCAATATGGTCTGCGCCTGGGAAATTATTCTTGATCTCATTCGGATATTTCCAACTTGCTTTAAAAACAATACTATGCCATTCTATTAAAGCATCTTCAGCATCCCTGTGTTTTAACCAAAACTCCTTTAAAGTTCTTTTGGCAATAATCCTCATATTATAAATGTCAAAACGTAAATATAAAAACAAAGTTGCCAATATGCTAACTTTTGAAGCTTCTTAAATCCATCAAACTTATTGCATGTTTTAGAATGGACTACATAAATTTATGTTACATTTAAATTCATTTTATTGACAAATGATATTAATAGCAGATAGCGGTTCTACAAAAACAGACTGGCGATTGATGGATGGTGATGAAGAAATTTGTCAGATCAAGACTAAAGGATTCAACCCATACTATCAACAGTTGGATGAAATGTTCAATGAAATTAAATTAAATTTAGTGCCGTCACTGGATACTTCCTCAGTATCCAACATATATTTCTATGGCGCTGGTTGCTCAACAATTATTCAACAAAAAAAAATAACTGATGCCTTATCTCTTTTTTTTATCGATGCAAAAATAATTGCCCAATCCGATATGCTTGGAGCAGCACGCGCCTTATGCCAAGATCAGCCAGGTATAGTTTGTATCTTGGGAACAGGGTCTGGCTCCTGTCAGTATGATGGCAGACAAATCACGAGAAACATCCCATCATTGGGCTTTGTGCTCGGCGATGAGGGGAGCGGTGCTTGGCTGGGAAAAAAAATGGTTACCGATTATCTGCGTGGGCATATGCCCAAAAGCACCATAGTGACTATCAATCAAAAATTGAAAATCGATAAAGAAACAATACTCGAACATGTGAATCATAAACCTATGCCAAGCAGATACCTTGCAGGCTTTGCAAAATTTATTACTGAAAATACCGATCAAACATATTTTTATAAATTGTTGTTTGACAGTTTCACTACCTTTGCAAAAAATTATATAATGCGTTATCCGGAATCCGGAAAACTACAATGTCATTTTATTGGATCTGTAGCATTTCATAATCAGGAGATGCTTAAAAATGTAGCCAGGTACAATGGATTTGAAATAGGAAACATCATTAAAAGTCCAATAGAAAGACTGACTTTATATCACTCATCAAAAACATAATAAATTGAGTACCACCGAATCCCAATCCAACTATAATAATCTCGAAAAGATGTCTGTTTGCGATTTGCTGACCAACATCAACAAAGAAGACCAAACTGTTCCACTAGCTATCGCAAAAATAATCCCGAAAATAGAAGTGCTTATCGAGCAAGTTGTTTTAAAAATGAAATCCGGCGGAAGGCTTTTCTATATTGGTGCTGGAACAAGTGGACGATTGGGAATTGTCGATGCTTCGGAGTGTCCACCAACTTATGGAGTTCCGCAGGGTTTAGTTGTCGGAATTATGGCAGGGGGAGATCAGGCCATAAGAAAATCGGTAGAATTTGCTGAAGATGACCCCGAACAAGGATGGAAAGATTTATTAGCATTTAATATCAATAATAAAGATGTCGTTATTGGCATTGCCGCCTCGGGCCGTACACCTTATGTAATTGGAGCTGTGAAGAAGGCAAGAGAAACCGGACTGGTGACAGGTTGCATTACTTGTAATCTTAATTCTAAGCTTGCGGCAGCAGCAGAATTTCCAATAGAAGCAGTTGTTGGTCCTGAGTTTGTAACGGGGAGCACTAGAATGAAATCGGGTACAGCTCAAAAGTTGGTCCTAAATATGATCTCAACTACAGCTATGATAAAGTTGGGAAAAGTGAGAGGCAACAAAATGGTGGATATGCAACTATCTAATGAGAAATTAGTTGACAGGGGAGTGAAAATGATTATGCAAGAGTTGAATATCGAATATGCTCAGGCTCAAAAATTACTTGATACCCATGGCTCAGTACGAAATGCTGTTGATGCTGTTAAAAATAAATAATAACCTGCACACTTATCGGGATAGTGTCGAATAAAAATATCTTTTCTCAATTAGAATTTTACTACATTATTTATGTCTGAATTAATTGCCACAATTTTATTTCTCATTGCTGTAATAGATCCGTTCGGCACCGTTCCTGTATTTCTGGAAGCCACAAAACAATTCGATAAAAATGATAAGAAGAAAGTCGCTTTGAGGGCCTCCATTGTAGCGTTCATTATTTTATTATTTTTCATTCTAATAGGACAATTGATATTAGAGGGAATGGATGTTTCCCTTGCCGCTTTTCAGATTTCCGGTGGAGTAATTTTATTTTTATTCGCCTTGACAATGGTATTTGGTGATGGAAAACCGGAATCGGAAAAACAATTGATTAAAGATTATAAACATGTAACAGTATTTCCAATAGCCATCCCGTCTATTGCATCACCCGGCGCAATTATGGCAGTTGTACTCATGACAGACAACCATATTTTTAGTATTCAGCAACAAGCCATTACAGTTACTTTAGTTTTTGTGGTAATTGGAATAACCTACCTCTTAATGTTGGCAGCAAGTTTTGTCCAAGAAAAAATTGGGACATATGGAATCACTGTTATTAGTAAAATAATGGGCCTAATTTTGGCTTCCTATGCTGTGCAAAGTATTTTGAGTGGCATCAAAGATTTTTTTATTGAGTAGAATAGATTTGACAAATATTTATGAAGATTATTTCCCATTAGTCTTTCTACATTCATACATGATGTTAATAAATTAAGATTTTATTAGCTTTGCAAAATAGTATCAAACGAATTTTTATTTTACTCGAGCAATAGTATTTTTTTGTTCAATATTTACACTAAAAAAGAGATGGAACAATTGGTTATTGAATTGAATGAGCGTATGAAAGGCCTGTCTGCTGAAGAAATATTAAAGTATTTCATAGAAGAATTTGATGGAAAAATAGCATTTGGTAGTAGTCTGGGTGCTGAAGATCAAGTGCTCACGAACATAATTGCCAACATTGATAAATCTACTAAAATATTTACCCTTGATACAGGAAGACTATTTCCTGAAACATATAAGACTCTCCAGGAAACGAATGAAAAATACGGGATAAACATTGAGGTGTTTTTCCCTAAATCTAAGCATGTTGAAAATATGGTAAATGAAAAAGGCGTCAACCTTTTTTACAATAGCATAAAAAATAGAAAGCTGTGCTGCAATGTGAGAAAAATTGAACCTTTAAAAAGAGCCATGATGGACGTTGATGTTTGGGTTACTGGTATCAGAAGAGAACAATCCATCACAAGGATATTGACTGAAGTGGTAGAGTACGATGCCAACAATGATAAAATTAAAATTAATCCATTGCTCGATTGGACCAATGAAGACCTATGGAATTATATTCGTGAAAATAAAGTCCCTTACAACAGCCTGCACGACAAGGGTTTTCCGAGTATCGGTTGCGAACCTTGCACAAGAGCGATTCAAGATGGTGAAGATGTAAGAGCAGGCAGGTGGTGGTGGGAATCTCCCGAACAAAAAGAATGTGGCTTGCACAATCGACCAATGCACACAAAGTCCAATATTTAGGGTCTGCCCAAACGACCCGATTGGTTATTCAAATATCCCCATTGGTATAATTTATTGTAAATCTCCAGGCAAATCCAGGCATCTGTAGCAGCGTATTTTACTTGCGGACCTGTAAGTATATTATTCTCCCAGTTAGATACTTGCTGGTTTTTTGAAATGCGCGAGTTGAGCAATAGTGCCGATAGATTTCTCGCCCCGATATTTTCTATCCCCAAAGTTGGAGCAATTTTATTTAAGTCGATGAATCCCGCAGGTTTGAATCTCCTTTTTTTATTTAAGGCAATCACATCATCGTCCAGAGCTATACCTATTTTTGCAATTCGTTCATTAGAAAGAAAACTCGCAAGTGATTTAGGAACTCCCACCATATGGATTCTCAATAAGTAGACAACACCAGGAATGGCAATTTGGACAAGGGCTACGTGATGAAACTGGCCCTTTTTAAAAGTTGGTTTTGTTTCAGTATCAAAGCCTACTAAATCGTATTTTTCAATTTCAGATATGGCCCTATCAATTTTCTGTTCACTTGCGACAACCACAGTTTTACCTTCATATTTAAATAATGGTAATTCGTTAATTTCCTGTTTTGTAATTTTCTTCTCAAACATCAATCTATAGATTTATTTTCTTTTATTCTGGCAATTTTAATTCCGGTATAGGCAAAAAATATTGTCATTAACGGACTTATTATATTGAAAAAACAATATGGCAAATAGGTGAATGTTGCTACTCCTAAGACATTTGATTGTGCAGCTCCGCAAGTATTCCAGGGAATGAGCACCGATGTGACAGTACCTGAGTCTTCCAAGGTTCTGCTCAAATTTTCCGGAGCCAAACCTCTTTCCCTATAAATTTTTTCAAACATTTTTCCCGGTACCACAATAGCCAAATATTGGTCTGAGGCAGTTATATTGAAAAATACACATGATGCGGCAGTAGATGTGACCAACGACCCTGTTGAATTGATCATTCCAATAATCACTTCTGTTATTCTTTTCAACATTCCACCGGCATCCATAATTCCTCCAAATATCATGGCACTAAGTATCAACCAAATGGTACCAAGCATTCCAGCCATCCCACTAGTTGACAGCAATTCATCAACTATGATATTTCCTGTTTCAACATGCACGTTTGTATATAAAGTTTTCATTGATGCAACATAAGTTGATCTCAAAGGACTATCAGTAATACCAGATATTTCCTGAAATATATGTGGCTGGAAAATCAAAGCAAACAAAATGCCCAATAAGCTCCCAGCTAGTAAAGAAGGTATTGCGGGTACTTTTTTGACAATAAGAACCACTACAACTATCGGAACTATAAACAACCACAAACTGATGTTGAATGTTGAAGATAAGGCTGAAAGGATTGGCTCAATATCTTGAATTTTATGCTCTGACCCATAGCTAAATCCAATAACAAGAAATATAACAAGGGTAATTATCATTGTAGGTACGGTGGTGATGGTCATGTACCTGATATGTGTAAATAGGTCTGTGCCAGCCATTGCCGGAGCAAGATTTGTAGTATCTGATAGTGGAGACATCTTATCCCCAAAATATGCTCCTGATATGATTGCTCCTGCAATAATTCCTTCACTCATACCCATTGCCTTGCCTATGCCAATTAATGCCAAGCCTACTGTAGCAATCGTTGTCCAGGAACTCCCGGTGGCCAGAGAAACCAAGGCACAAACAACACAGGCTGCAAATAATAATATCGTGGGATTCAGTATTTTTAATCCATAATATACCATGGCCGGAACAATACCGCTTATCATCCATGCTCCTGCCAATGAACCAATTAAAAGTA
>CAYREN010000260.1:0-7068 GCA_964423255.1 uncultured Roseivirgaceae bacterium
GAACCTGGAAGCTCATTGGTATTCAATTTATAAATGAGTTGTATCCCGGGCTTAGCTATTGGATATTTCTGATCAATTATATCATTTGCTATTACCACCAGACAAGTAAATGGCAAAGCTAAAACAATACCTATCAGCAGCTTAAAATACTTCATATTTGGGCTTAGCGTTTCTAATTACGTAAGTTGATCTTATTCAGACAATTCCCAAAAAGGGTTTTTCTGTTAATCTTGATAATAAAAATTTGGTGGTTTATTATCGAAATCTATTCATAACACAATATAGAAAAATCAATTTTATAGTCCCGTTATGGGTCACTAATTATTTTTATGGAAATAAGCACTCGATGGAATTTCCTGCTTTTCAATTCCGGGGCCTTCCCATGTCACAATATCCCATTTCTTATTCCCCAATTGAAAATACTTTTGTGAAATTTTATACATCCCTTTTCGGATAGCTATTGAACCACCTCCAAATTTCTTGTCATCTAAGAAAAATGTGTTCCCATCATTTGACGAAATGGTAAAAGAATAAATCCCATCTCTTGGAATTTTTAAATACCCTGAAAAATTGTACCCAAAATAATCTTCCCTTTTTCGTTCATCTGCTGTTATTCTGGAAATGATGCCGGTCTCCAATGGTTCTAGTTCGTCTAATTCAAATTCACTAACCACATGTGCATGGTAATATTTATATTCAAGTCCCGCTGCAAATTTTAGTTTATTTTCATAATTGGTATAATTTACGAATTCCATTTTATTCATTCTTATAAATACAGGAACACTTGGCAATATTCCCTTTTTGAATGCGCTGAATCTGATATGAGTAGTTTCTTTTACAACTAATGGCTTTTCATAAATCGTAGATTTTTCTGTTGGTTCACTACCATCGGTTGTATAGTAAATTTTAGCCTCTTTATCCTTACATTTTAGCGCTACTTTTCCGGTATGTAAAAAATACTCATCAGAAGTAACAGCATAAGGAAGGTTTACAAATGGCTGAAAAGGCGCTGTAGTTGGCCTGGAATCTTTTGGCTGTCCCCACGCTTTATTTGGCTTATCTCCCATTTTAAAAACCAGGGTGCTACCGCTAATTATATCTTCATGGCTGAACCATGAATAGTTGTAGTCTTTGCCATTTAATGTTACTGACTGGATATACTTATTTTTTGGAGAAACATTTTCAGCTTTAACTATAAATTTCTTACCGTTTTCCAGATTGATTGTAACTTTATCAAATAAAGGTGTCCCAATAGCATAGGTTGGGTCACCGGGGCAAACCGGATAAAAACCCATAGCGCTCATGATGTACCATGCTGACATTTGACCACAGTCTTCATTGCCACTAATTCCATCGGGTTGATCATCATAAAGTGTCTCAAGAATTTGGCTTATCATCTCCTGGGTTTTCCAGGGAACACCAACATAATTATATAAATAGGCCATGTGGTGGCTGGGCTCGTTGCCATGTGCATATTGACCAATGAGTCCCGTGGCATCTACGATTACACGATCATGCTTTGATTTGACGGTAAAAAGATTATCTAACCAACTTTCAAATTTTTCATCACCACCGATGGAATCGATCAATCCAACCACATCATGTGGTGCAAACAAACTGTATTGATACGAGTTTCCTTCAACAAAATGGTGGGTACCTTCTGTTGGGTCAAAAGGTGTGAGCCAGCTGCCATCTGCATTTCTTGGGCGCATAAAACCTGTAGAAGGATCGAACAAATTTTTATAGAATTGAGCTCTTTTTTGATAATGAAGATAATCCTTTTCATTATCCAAATGCTTTGCCATTTCAGCAATACACCAATCATTGTACGCATATTCCATAACTTCCGAAACTGAACCACCCGGCTGATATCCCATATTCGCATAACTTCCGGTTTGATCCACTTGATTTTTCATGGCTTTAAAAGCAAGACCAACATCATAATCACGAATTCCTTTTGCATAAGCATCTAAAATAATTGGGAGAGAATGATGACCAATCATAGAGCCTGAGTGTTCTCCCCATATTTCCCAATGTGGTAGTCTTCCCGTAATTTTATATATCTCCAGAAAGGTTTTTAAGTACTCATTCATCCTTGACGGTTCTATGACGGTGTAAAGCGGCATTTGTGTACGAAAAACATCCCACAACGACCAAACTGTGTATCTTGTAAAATCAGTTGCTGTGTGGATTTTCCTGTCTCCTCCCCTGTATTTCCCATCAACATCATTTAAAGTTACCGGTGCCATAGCCGTATGGTAAAGACTTGTGTAAAAAATCCTGCGCTGCCTTTCAGTTCCACCTTCTACCTCTATTTTTGAAAGATGCTTTTCCCATAGTTGCTCTGCATCTTTCTTAACCTGATCAAAATCCCATGTTTTATTTTCAGCTTCCAAATTCATTCTGGCCCCTTCTATACTTACAGAAGATATTCCCACTTTTACCAAAACACTTTCACCTTCATCAGTGGCGTAATTGACAAATCCCTTAATATTTTTCCCCCTAGCTGTTTTAATATTTACAACGATTTTATCATCAATGGCAATGCCAAAACTTTTGAATGGTTTTGAAAATTTTGCAAAGAAATAAACATGTTGATCTTTTGCCCATCGAACAGATCTTCTAAAGCCGGAAATTTCCGTATCGCTGATTATATTCATTTCCGAATCAATAACCCTGTCTCGGTTGAGCAGGTCAATAATGATATTTGATTCCCCGGATTCTGGAAATGTATAGCGATGAAAACCAGTCCGGTTTGTCGCTGTCATTTCTGCAGTAACATTATAATCATCTAATAAAACTTTGTAATATCCAGCGGATGCAGATTCATTTTCATGACTGAATTTTGATCGATAACCGGTAGTGCTATTTTCCTCATCGCCCACCAGTACATTTGCTTCTCCGGTAGTAGGCATAAGTAATATATCACAAAATTCCGGCGCCCCTGTCCCACTCAGGTGCGTATGGCTAAAGCCCATAATTGTTTTGTCGGAATAATGATAACCTGATGAACCATCCCAATTTTCCATACGTGTGTCGGGACTCAACTGTACCATGCCAAAGGGTACCATCGCACCTGGAAAAGTATGCCCGTGGCCACCTGTACCTATCATCGGATCGACAAATTGTATATAATTATTTCCTTTGTCCGTAGAGCAAGAAAATGCAATTCCTACAACACACGCAAAAAGAATTTTATTTAATATTGATCTCATTTATTGATTTTTATTTATAGCAATTTATGTGACATAAAAGTGATAGACATTTTCTTGATTAACCAAAGTATACTTTGTCATGCACGATTTATATAAAATAGTATTTTGAAACAACACTATTTATCAAACCTGCTCAGCTCTTCCATCATAAAATTTGGGTACAGCACATCGTGTACTTTTTCTACCACAATTTCTTCACTCAAATTAAATGAAGCCTTAAGCCGGATATCCTTTGATGATGCACCGATCTTAATTTCGTAATCACCTTTGTCTGCTACCCATGAGCTGATGCCACTTCGAAATGAAGCTAAGGCATGCTCATTTAATTCAAAAGTAAGTTGCTGACTTTCTCCGGGCTTCAATAATTTCGTTTTAGCAAATCCTTTCAGTTCCTTCTCAGGTTTATCCATTTCGGCTGATGGAGCTGAGAGATATAATTGAACGACTTCTTTCCCTGCTACTTTCCCGGTGTTCTTCACCGTCATGGTAACTTTCATTTTGGAGGAGAAACTGGTGCTGCTCAACTTCAGGTCTGCATAGTCAAAAGTAGTGTATGACATCCCGTATCCAAACTCATAGGCCGTTGGCACATCGAAAGAATCGTAGTACCGATAACCGACATAAACTCCCTCTTTGTAAAAAGTATTAACCGGTTCTTCAACAGGTAATCCAGGAAAGGTACTTGCAGAGGGCACATCTTCGTATTTCAGCGGAAACGAATCAGGCAATTTCCCTGAAGGGTTAACTGTTCCTTTTATAATATCTGCAACTGCGTATCCTCCTTCTTGTCCAGGCTGCCACGCCAAAAGAATAGCGTCGGGATAATCCCGCCAACTTGCCGTTTCCCAAACACCTCCCACATTGAGCACAACTATCACTTTTTTTCCAGCGGCATGATAGGTGTCACATACATTGCGCACGAGGTCAAGTTCTATTTGAGTGATTGGCAGATACCCATTTTCATAATTTTCACCGCCGCTTCTGCCCAAAGTAATCACAGCAAAATCAGATTTGGATTCATATTTTTCTATGTTGGCTTTTGATACGGCCTCTTCTTTGCTAAATGCAACTAACCTTTTTTTGAAATGAGGTGGCGCCTGGTCATCTGTAATACCGTTGTCTTTCCGCATTTTTGGATTATCAAAATATGGCGGTACAAGATTTTCTCTCCTTGTTTTTTCTATAAAATCCATATATGATTTTTCCATTTCTTTCAAAACCTTGAACCCTACTGATTTCAGTCCTTCATTTACAGATATGGCATATTTATTACTTCTGATACCGCCGCTTCCAGTTCCGGCTTCTATCAGGTGGTACGATATCTTCCCAAAAACAGCTACAGTTTTCTTCTTCTTGATCGGGAGGGTATTGTTGTCATTCTTTAATAACACGATTCCTTCGCCAACTGCTTCCCTGGCAACTTTCGCATGCGCTTCCAAATCCGGTTTTAGAGATGGCTTATATCCTTTCATACTCGGCGAATTTAATTTGAGCATGATGTTGTAAACTAAATTTTTATCAAGTGTGCTCTCGTCAAGAGTTTTGTTTTTCAATGCTGCTGTTATTTGGTCGTATTCATCTTCACTGCCACTCATAACCATGTTGATTCCAGCCCTCACCTGGGCAACTGCATCTCCATAATGCATATCAAAATCAGTCATATATAAACCATCAAATCCCCATTCATCTCGTACTACATCTTGCAACAATTCCGGTATCTCCGGTGTATAATATCCATTAAGCTTATTATATGAAGTCATAATTGCACTGGGCTTGCTTTCCCTTACAGCTATTTCGAATCCACGCAAATAAATTTCTCGTAACGCACGCTGGCTCACAACGGCATTATATTTTCTTCTGTTTGATTCCTGGTTATTTGCGACGAAGTGTTTGAGGGTTGCCCCTACTCCATTTGACTGCAATCCATTGACCATCGAAGCGGTTAACTTCCCGGATAATAATGGGTCTTCGGAATAATATTCGAAACTGCGCCCACAATTGGGATTGCGATGCAGGTTTAGCGCCGGCATAAGTACAAGATCATAATCGTATTCCAATAACTCATTTCCAAAAGCCTTCCCCACATTCTCCACCAATGCCGTATTCCAGGTAGCAGCCAGACAAGTCGATGTGGGGAATGAGGTGGTGTAGGTATAATCCGTAGCTCCTTCCGGTGCCGGACCTTTGTTTATTCCGGAAGGCCCATCAGTAAGAGCAGTTGTTTTGATGCCAAGCCGGGGAATGATCATTTTTGAATTTCTATTAGCAATAAAAACATCGGCAATCTTTTCGTTCTGGGCATTGATCAAATATCTCCCATCACCCACGATCATACCAATTTTCTCTTCCAGTGTCATTTGTGATATCAATTCCTTCGCCTTTTTTTCAATCTCTTTCTGCTCATTGCTTTCCTGTGCAATTAGGATTGAGCTTGCGGCGCCAATAAACAATGCCACAAAAAATACCCCGATACTGATTTTTAGTCTTAATACATTCATTCCTTTTCTATTTTTATAGGTTTTCCTTCTTATACACTTTTACATAATCTACAATGAAAACATCAGGCAACACAGCCGCATTGAGATCTTCCATTGTTCGCGCTGGTTCGAAACTCAATATAATATACTCGTCAATATGTGAAATGGCCTGCTTCACTTCATGATATTTATACCCATCAACGAAGAATGCGTATTTTTTCGGGGTCCATTCTACTGCAAAAGTGTGGAACCCTTCGCCTACATCTTTAACCTTACTGAGAAATGCACCCGTTGACTTTTGGTTTGGCCCATAAGCCCAATGGAGATTGTGTGAAACAAAATCACCACCCTGGCTTTTGAAATATTCGAAGATATCTATCTCGGTACCAAATTTCGCCGGGTCTTCTCCCTGCGAGATGCCGGCTGACTGAATCCAGAAAGCGGCCCAATTACCTGTAGATTTTTGTAACTGCGCACGACATTCGAAATACCCAAAGGCAGTTTCAAAAAGACCCTGCGTACCAACGATTCCAACTTTTAGTGAATCGTTTTCGATAAAAGCATGCAGCTTCAGAAATCCTTCGTTCACTTCCACAGCATCGGGAGACACGTAACCAACGGCCCGGGGCCCCACACCACGCACCGCCCATTTAGTACTGTCGAGCTTATTCCCGTTAAACTCATCTTCCCAATACAATTCATAACCTTCTATGGCTGGGTGAAAGCGTGAATTGTTTAATGGCTTAAATAAATCTGTTTCCGATTTGTCTGTAGTTATTATCACTGGCAAACGCCAGAGACCACCACTGTTTCCCCAGTCATTTACTTTTACAACAATCAGGTTTGGCTCCCCGAATTTTAATTTATCACTAACAAGTGAAAAGGATGGTTTTCCCGCAAAACTAATATTAGCCTGTCCAAAAGCGCTGATACGCTCCCCATTCACAAAAAGCTCATAGGCATCGTTAACCGCTCCAAATTTTATCCAAACATCTTTTCCTTTCCAGCTGCCTGGAACATCAACAGTTTTTCTATACCAGCCAAAATCGTCCAGGTCCGGATAGCCCTGGTCTTCCCAACGCTTTCCGGCGTCTAGCGTGTTCCATTGGGAATCGTCGAAATCAAGGGAATACCAATTTTCTGACATGCCACTATTATTTTCATCGGGAGAAAATTTCCAGTCTTTCGAAATGTCAATTGTATCAGAGGTGTTGGTAGGCTGGCAGCCTAAAAAAACGATAAATATTATTGCGGTTATTAATGTTTTCAACTGAGATTCTAAGAGTGATTAGGATAAAAAACTAAACTTATAGCATTTTAATATTTTGCCATATAAGTTATACTGTCAATATTCATAATCTTACCAGTGAATTTGA
>CAYREN010000261.1:0-7066 GCA_964423255.1 uncultured Roseivirgaceae bacterium
TAAATTCATTAAGCAGACAGGTGATTTTGAATGATTTTATTGAGAAGAGCATTTACAGTATTAGTTAGTTGCTGGCTAACAATTGGTTTGACAAATGGTAATTGTCAATCCTACCCTGCATATGGTCATGAAATAGAAGTGACAATAAACGGGCTTTCTTTTGATGCAATGGAGCCTTTTATTTCTTCAGATGACAAATATCTTTTTTTTAATAATTTAAATGATGGAGTAAATACAAGACTTTTTTACGCCACTAAAGTGAATGACTCGACTTTTAATTTCGTTGGTGAATTATTAGGAACAAATCAATTGACATCTCCTCATCTTGATGCAGTTGCTGATATGGATTCATTAAACAATTTTTATTGGACCTCTACAAGGGCATATCCCGCAGAATTTGATAATCTATTTCGTGGAAATTTTAACAATGGTGAAGTCACCAATACTGGAAGAGTACATGGTGATTTTTATATTTATTCTCCGGGTTGGCTAATAATGGATCATGGTATTAGTTATGATGGACAAATGTTGTATTTCAATAATGCAAGGTTTGATGGGGTTTGCCAGGGTCCCTGTGAAACATGGATTGGAATTGCAAAGAAGGAAAATGACTCAACCTTTTCAGTAATCCCTAATTCCGACCAAATTATGCAAAATATCAATGATGCAAATTATATCTATTATGCTCCCTGCATTTCAAAAGATAATTTGGAGCTTTATTTTACAAGATATCTAAAAGGGACAATTACCACCAACACGTTATTTGAGGTATGCGTGGCTGTCCGAAATACTCCAATAGATGAATTTTCTGTGGCTCAGGTACTATTTTCTGAAGTCATTGCTAATATTGTTGAAGCGCCGACAATTACTGAGGACAAGCAAATCTTATATTACCATAAAAAAGTTAATGGCATTCATAAAATCATGATGAGGTACAAGCAACTTATTACGGGATTCAATGAATTGAATTTAACTAAAAATACCATATCAATCGTTCCTAATCCTATGACTAATAAATCAATAATAAAATTTGATTCCAAATTTGAAAAGCCATTATCATTATTATTGGTTGATAGTAATGGGAGGACGGTGAAGCGTTATAATGATATATCAAGCAATCAGGTAGAAATACAAATTAATGATTTGAATGCAGGTTTGTACATAGTTCAAGTTTTCAGTAAAAACAAAGTAGTTGCAACAAGTAAACTATTAGTTAAATAGAAATCACTGTCATAAAAACTTAGAATTCCAACATAAAAACATGACAGGAGCTTTTTACAGATATCCAATACAAATGGGCATAATTGCTCTTCTATTTTTAATGCCAATCAAATCTTTCGCCGGCGAATTTTCCGGAACACTTAATGGCTCTGTGACACTTCATTTATTAATCGGATCACAATTGAAAGCTGTCAATCTTGGGTTTTCGATTTATGGAACTTCTACCTATAAATCAGTATCTGTAGAAGGGGGAATTAACTTAAATGTTTCTCCATTTATCCAGCGATTTGGTATTTATAGAAATAACATTGCAGGTAATTTAGAAGTATTTGGCTTGGCTGGTTATGGGAAAAACAACAATCTTCTTGGCTCAAATATAGGATTGACAAGAAGCACCTCATTTTATGATTATTCGGTAAAGGGAAACAGTTTTTACGGACTGGGTTTTATAATGAATCTCAATAAGATTAGCGGGGAGCTTAAAAAATTTGAAAATGCCCAAGGTGGAATACTGATTAGATTGAGCAATGCACAAGACAGTTTTACGATAAACATATCCAATGATGTAAGCGGTAATCCATTTAAAGGCACAGGGACAGATAAAGGAAATACCGCCAGAGTTATGATAAAGTTTTCATCAATTCGAGATAAAGAATTAATTGGCATGGGTATAGGTTTAGATATGTTCACTCCAGAAGCAGATTATAGTCGCGTTCCCAGAAACAAACTTAATAATGATAATGGGATGAGAATTGTTTCTTACAATACCGAACCATTTGGCGATTTATTTCACCTTAACTTATTTGTGGTCGGGTTTTATCAGTCGGATGACCTCAATATCGATGGAAGAATTGGGGTAGATAATCCAAAAATGGGAGCTTATATCCAGAATAAATTGCATGATAGCTTTGGTCTCTACCCTCGGTTCTCCTGGCCGGTTACTGAAAAAGGAAAATTTTATTCATTGTTCGATGTTAACAAATCTTTTAATTATGAATTTTAATAGAACTCATATATTATCGACATTCATCGCCCTGGTATTTTTCTTATCCTGTAGCCCAGCTTATTTTGATCAAGTAAGCAAATATGATGTTTTGACCAGCAATAAAATCCGATACTCTAAAGTTCGGCGGTTGGACATGAGTAAACAGCAATTGAAAGAATTGCCATCAGATCTAAAAAAATTTGAAAACCTACGCTCTGTAAATTTATCCAATAATCCAGATTTAAATTTTGAAAATGCTATTCAAACTCTAAGAGAATTGAAGAAGTTGGAGGTAGTAATATTAGATTCTAATCGCATAGAAAAAATTCCCGAAAATATTGGTTCCATAAAATTACTAACTCATTTATCGCTCGTCAATAATCCTAAATTAGATCTCTCCCAACTATCAGAAATTTTACAAGAATCAACTCGTTTAAAATCCCTAAACCTTTCCAATAACAACATCCAAAAGTTACCAGAATCATTTAGTGAATTATCAACAATCACAAATTTGAGATTGACAAACAATGGTATCAATTCTGTCGATGACTTTATAGTACTGGGTAAAATGGAAAGTCTTGATCTTTTATGGCTTGATGAGAATAACATTGAAGAACTTCCAATATCTATCGGGCAACTAAAAGTAAGAGAAATTTATCTTGACAATAATGCTATTAGTTATTTGCCTCAGGAAATTTTGGGTTGTAGTAATTTGTGTGTCATGCATTTGGGAAACAATAAATTTACCAAGCTACCAAAGGTGATAATAGAAATGCCAAAGCTGTATTTTGTAAGCTTGAATAAAAATGAGATTAGTCTTATTCCAACAGTGTTCGAAAAATCTAAATATCATCTTTCAGCACTTGTTTTAGATGATAATGAACTTTCGGAGGATCAAATCAAGATGGCCAAAAAATACTTCTCAAGTTTTTTCCTTTTGTCATTATAAATCGTATTGCAAATTAATTTTCAATTTGAAGTTTCTGGGTGATTAAATTTCTGTCTTTAATAATTATTATTGTAGTTTATGAATAAGAAAAGAGAAATATCAAAGTATTTCTTGGGAGTACCTTATTTGCAGATACAGCCGATGGAATTTATTGAATATGTGATACAATGAATAATGATTATGCCAGCTAAATCTGCAATAGTTTAGTTTGTTGAATTTTAGTAGGCATTTTAAAAGAAAAATAATATGAATGATAAAAACAATATTACCACGATTGGACTTGTTGGTCTCGGTTTGATGGGGCAAGGTATTGCCAGCTGTTTGGTGAAGCATGGCTTTAATCTAATTGCTTTTGATAAATTAAAAGAAAGAGAACAAGACACCATAACTCATATTACCTATAGTTTTGAAAAATTAAAGAAACGAAATTTAGTTTCAGACTTTGAATTAGTAGGATGGGAAAATAGATTCAAATATGTCGGTTCATTAAAAGAGATGGGAGATTGTCAATTCATCATTGAAACAGTTGGAGAATCCTTGGAATTGAAAGGTAAAATTTACAAAGAATTGGAATCAGCTATAGGCAAAGATGTGGTTATTGCAACAAATACATCAGGGATTTCCATTTCATTATTACAAAACGAGATTTCAAATAAAGAGCGGTTTATCGGAATGCATTGGGCAGAACCTGCTGAAATAACAAAGTACCTTGAAATATCTAGAGCAAAGGATACTTCAGATGCTGCCATTGAGGTTGGGGTAGCGATTGGCAAACGTTGTGGGAAGCACCCAACGGTACTCAATTTTGATGTTCCTGGATTAATATCTAACAGATTGTTTTATGCCATGGCAAGAGAAGCAATGCATATTGTTGAAAGTGGTGTTGCAGATATCGAAACAGTTGACAGATCTTTTAGAAATGATATTGGGTGGTGGTCGACGATTTGCGGGCCATTTCGGTGGATGGATATTACGGGCCTTCCAATTTATGCAAAAGTAATGGAAGGTTTATTTCCGGAACTTTCAAAAAATGATAATGTGCCAGAACTGATCAAAGAAAAAGTTACTTCAAATTCAAAATTCTATAAGTATACCAGTAAAGAAGAAAAAGTATGGGAAGAAACATGGACTGACTTTTCGCATGATATTGCAGAATTGGTGAAAAAATATGAGAAAAAAGTGAATCTATAATGATTAGAACTAATATAAATTGAATGGAGATAGAAAATCATGATAGAGAACAACAATAGATTATACTGTTAGTGGGAAGATCAAACAACAAATTTATAAAGTTGCATAATATGGAAAACCGTTTTAAAGACCAGGTAGCAATTGTTACCGGTGGAGGTAAAGGATTAGGGAAAGTGATTGCTCAGCGATTAGCTAGCGAAGGCGCTATGGTACATATTTTCGATATGGATGAAGCTAAAATGAACACCTTTATTTTAGAATCAGGTAAAGAGGACTTATTGATAAAATCACATAAGGTAGATATTACAATTGAAGAATCTGTAATAAGTAAAATAGAGCATGTTTACGAACTTCATCAGCGATTAGATATCATGATTAACTGTGCAGGTACAGTTGGACCTCACGGAAAAAAAATCACCGAGATTGATACGTCTGCTTTTGAGGCCACCATAAATATTAATTTGCGGGGTTCATTTCTCATGTCTAAATACTCTCTAAGAAAAATGATAAAAAATAATTATGGGCGCGTACTTCTGGTCGCTTCCATTGCAGGTAAAGAAGGTAACGCCGGAATGTGTGCCTATTCAAGTTCGAAATCAGGGGTAATTGGATTAGTCAAAGCAGTAGGGAAGGAATTTGCAGAATCAGAAATAACTGTTAATGGTTTAGCACCTGCTGTTATTCGTACCGATTTGGTGGATAATATGGATGAAGAGCAAGTGACTTATATGACAGACAAAATTCCGATGAAGCGCTGTGGGACCTTGGAAGAAGTTGCTTCTTTAGCTTGCTGGATTGTTTCAAGAGAAGCCAGTTTTAATACAGGGTTTACCTTTGACCTTTCAGGAGGAAGAGCAACCTATTAACATATCCAAATTTATCCCATCTATTATAAGACTAAGCATGAAAAAAAAGATTCAAGGAGTTATTCCAATTATTCATACTCCTTTTCTGGATAATGATGAAATTGATATCGAAAGCTTAAAGTGTCAAATAGATTATATTTTTTCACTAAAATGTGATGGCTTCGGATTTGCAATAGCATCAGAAATATTACGCTTAACCAAAGACGAGCGCGTAGAAATGACGTACAAATTGGTCGAATTCAATAAACAAAGAGGAGTTGTTGTTATTAGCGTTGGGTCTGAAAGCACAAAGGAAGCCATCTTCTATGGTCAACATGCAGAAAGGGCCGGCTGTGATGCTATCATGGCCATTCCGCCTATTTCTGCAGCGATGCCAGAATCGGCATTAGAAGATTATTTTAGTGCCATCGCAGATGAAATAGATCTTCCATTAATTATTCAAGACGCATCCGGCTATGTGGGACGACCAATTAGTATTGATTTGTGTGTCCGTTTACTTGATAAATATGGTAGCGATAAAATTCTTTTTAAACCGGAAGCAGCTCCCCTTGGACCGAATTTATCTATGCTTAGGGATGCAACAGGTGGTCGTGCTAAAATATTTGAAGGATCAGGAGGTATTTCTTTAGTTGATAGTTATCGACGTGGTATATCTGGGACAATGCCAGGGTGTGACGTGCTTGATGGTATTGTTGCGCTTTGGAAAGCTCTTGAAGAAAAGGATGAAGAAAAAATTTACGCTCTCTTTTTTCCTATTTGTGCTATAATCTCAATTCAATCTCAACCTGGGCTTGATGGGTTTCTTGCCATAGAAAAATATATTTTAAGGAAAAAAGGAATCTTCAAATCAACTAAAAGAAGAACCCCTTACACATGGGATCTGGATATGGAAACAGAGCAAGAAATTGACCGCATCCTTTTGCAGTTAAACAAGGTACTATAGCGACTTAGAAAACATAATTCAAATTTAATTTATCAATTATTAAAATATATGATGATGGCAGAATCTAAAATAAAAGTTATTAATGCCCCAAATGCTGCAACCAATACAGGGTCTTATTCCTCAGCGTTAAAATTTGGTAAGTTTATCATGGTTTCCGGTCAAGGGCCAATTTCAGCAAGTGGAGAAGTTGTTGACGGTACCATTGAGGAACAAACAAGATTAACTATGAATAATATTAAAAAGTACATTGAAGCAGCAGGGGCAACGATGGATCAAATTGTTAAATGCAACTGTTATTTATCAACGATGAGTGATTTCGAATCATTTGATGCTGTTTATGCTGAGTTCTTCAATAATACTTTCCCTTGCCGCACAACGTTGGCCGCTGGATTGTTGGATATTAAAGTTGAAATTGACGCCATGGCTTATATTGGCTAGGGAGTTAGAATAAGTATAATCATTCTAATTTAATGCAAGCGTATGGGTATTATACGCACTCTTGTGTCAGAAAATATTCTGGACATTTATAGTCCTTGTTTGTAACGAGATTTTTAAGATTTTTTTTCATTCCTACTATTTTAATTTTGTTCGCCTCATACGCAACCAACTCTTCGACATGCCTTGCGGAACATGCCAAATAACTGACGACTTTGATTTCACACTAACTGGAGAATTTAGTTATTTTGAAATTTTTTTTCTTATTGTCAATTTAATGTTAGATAGAAAATTTATTGCAGATTTGTTTTCTCATACATGAGAAAAAAACAGTCTTTAATAAAAACAAAATCAATATGCATCCAATATTTTTTCAGTTTGAGATTCCTGGGTTTTTGCAAGGTTTTTTACCCAATACCACTACATTATATTCCTATGGGTTTTTTATAGCTTGTGGAGCTATCTTGGGAGCGGTT
>CAYREN010000262.1:0-7062 GCA_964423255.1 uncultured Roseivirgaceae bacterium
ACAATTATGAGAAAAAAGAAATTATTGAGTTTATTAGGAGCCGTTTTATTGCTTTCTTCTGTAAACGCTCAAAAAAAACCAAATATCGTAGTGATTTGGGGAGATGATATTGGATGGAGCAACATTAGTGCTTACAACCACGGAATGATGGGATATCAAACTCCCAACATCGATAGACTTGCAAATGAAGGGGTGATGTTTACTGATTGGTATTCGCAACAGTCATGTACTGCTGGTAGATCAGCATTTATTTTAGGACAACACCCTTTTAGAACTGGCTTATTAACTATCGGTATGCCTGGTTCAAAACAAGGTATTCAAGACAACCAGCCCACTATTGCTGAATTACTGAAAGAGCAAGGATATACATCTGGTCAATTCGGAAAAAACCATTTGGGAGATAGAGATGAGCACTTACCAACAAATCATGGGTTCGATGAGTTTTTCGGAAACCTATATCACTTAAATGCCGAAGAAGAACCTGAGACTTATTACTATCCCAAAGATCCGGAGTTTCATAAAAAATTCGGACCAAGAGGTGTGATTCATTCTTATGCTGATGGTAAAATCGAAGATACAGGACCTTTGACCAGAAAACGTATGGAGACGGCTGATGATGAATTTACAAATGCTGCAATAAAATTTATTGAAAAAGCCCATGCGAATAAGCAACCTTTCTTTGTGTGGTTAAGTGCCACGAGAATGCACGTCTGGACACATTTGAAAGATGAAAGCGTAGGAGTAACAGGCATAGGATTATATCCTGATGGAATGGTCGAACATGATAAATCAATTGGACTCGTTTTAAAAAAATTGGAAGACCTTGGCATCATCGACAATACGATAATCATGTATTCCACGGATAATGGAGCTGAAAAATTTACATGGCCAGATGGAGGTACAACTCCATTCAAAGGAGAAAAGGGAACTACCTGGGAAGGTGGTTTTAGAGCTCCTTGTGTGATAAGGTGGCCAGGCGTAATCAAACCCGGAACCAAAGAAAATGGTATTTTTTCTCATGAAGATATGATGCCTACCCTGTTAGCGGCAGCGGGAGTTCCAGATATAAAAGAAAAATTATTAAAAGGATATTCTGCAAATGGAAAAACATTTAAAGTTCATTTAGATGGTTATAATATGTTGCCATATCTAAAAGGTGATGTTACTGAATCTCCAAGAAATGAAATCTTTTATTTTGATGCTATGGGAAACCTCAATGCTTTAAGATACAAAGACTGGAAATTACATTTCACTCTTATGGAGGGATCAATTAATGAGGCATATAGAAAAACACCATCATGGCCTATATTGGTGAATTTGCGTGCAGACCCTTATGAGGTCTCTATGGAATCTGCAATGTATATTCGTTGGTTTGCAGACAACATGTGGATCTTAGTTCCGGCCCAAGCTTATGTGGGAAAATTTTTAGCCACTTTTAAAGAATTTCCACCAGTACAGGGTAGTTCTCTTGGGATCGATAAGGTTGTTCAATCATTATCAGTTAAGCCGCAGAATTAATAAATAAGTGAAAATAAAAAATGTCGTTAAGAGCGGCATTTTTTATTTCAGATTTGCACTATTAAAAAAATGTTCATATGACTCCATTTGAGGCCATTACTAATTTAAAATCACAAATGTACAAATCAATAATTGGTCAGGAAAAATTAATTGATCGCATCATTTTAGTGCTACTCGCGAATGGAAATATGTTGCTGGAAGGATTGCCGGGGTTGGCAAAAACCAGGGCAATCAAAGCATTGGCACAAAATCTTGATTGCGGGCTGAGCAGGATACAGTTCACACCTGATTTGTTACCTTCAGATATAACAGGGACAGAGATATACATTCCGGATGAAAAGGAAAAATTTGTTTTTCAAAAAGGTCCGATCTTTAGTAATTTGATTCTTGCAGATGAAATTAATCGCGCTCCCGCAAAGGTACAGTCCGCATTGCTGGAAGCTATGGAAGAGCGTCAGGTTACCGTTGCCGGGAAGACCTATAAAATGGAAGATCTTTTTATGGTTATGGCTACGCAAAATCCTATCGAACAAGAAGGCACCTATCCGCTGCCGGAAGCCCAAATGGACAGATTTTTAGTGCATACTATCATAGATTATCCTGATGATAATGCCGAATTGGAAATCATGCGACTAAATAAAAAGGAAGCTTCGCAAAGCAAATCAGCAGTAAAAGCAAATGATATTTCGCAGCAGTCCATTTTTGACGCACGCAATGAAATTGCCAAGGTAAAAATTGCCGAAGAATTGGAAAAGTATATTGTGAGCTTGATCTCTGCTACGAGATATCCTGAAAAATTTGATTCCGAACTGGCAGATTTAATAGAATTTGGTGCTAGCCCCAGAGGCACCATTGCATTAGATCGATGTAGCAGGGTAAATGCCTGGATGAAGAACAGAGATTTCGTAACTCCAGATGATATACACCATGTAATTAAAGATGTTTTACGCCATAGGATTTCATTGAATTATAAAGGAAGGGCCGAAGGGATTTCAACAGATCAAATCATAGATAAATTAATTGAAGTTGTAGCGGTTGTGGCTTGATTTTTTACGATTTTACAAAATGGAAAAATCCAACCCCAACATATTCCTCACCCTCGAAAACCTTTTGAAATTTGAGTGGTTAAGCTCTGTTTTGAATTTGAAAGCTGGAAAACAAAAATCCAATAGCGTGTTGGCGGGAAAATATGCATCGCGCTTACGCGGAAGAGGGCTGGATTTTGAAGAAGCCAGACCCTACGTTATCGGGGATGATATTCGAAATATAGATTGGAATGTCACTGCAAAAACCGGTAAAACACATACCAAAGTTTTTACGGCAGAAAAGGAAAAACCCGCCTTTATTTTTATTGACCAATCTCCTTCGATGGGTTTTGGCTCACAAAATAAAACCAAGGCGGTTGTGGCTGGAGAATTGGCGTCTTTGATCGCACACAAAATTAAAAAAAGTGGCGATAGAATTGGGGGGATGGTCTTTTCCGGAGACAGTTACGATCTGATCACACCGAAACGAGACCGAAGGAATATTATTTATTTCTTACAAAAAATTATTGAAGCGAACCAAAAAATTTATGAAACCAAGGCATTTGATTTTGAAAGCTCACTGGTCGAAATGATCGGTAAATTACACAATGTTATCACCCACGATTACCTGGTGTTTGTGATTAGTGATTTTTACAGGTACAGCGATTCTGTAATTCAATATTTGAGCCAGTTATCTATTCACAATGATTTGATTCTGATAAAAGTATTTGACAAGATGGAGGAAGTTATTCCATCAGAAAAATTTGTTGTTTCCAATAAAAAATTCCAAATAAATTTAGATGGAAAGAGCGAAAATTTGAGAGACGATCTAAACTCAGATTTTGATAATAATTATGAAAGCTTCAAGTCAGCATTAGAAAAACATGAAATAACGATATTTAAAGTAAATACTTCAGATCCTGTGGAAGATCAACTGATAGAAGTATTTAGTCATTATAAGCAGTGATAAGGGAAATGGCGCAAGGCGAAAACATACGATTGGAACCAATTATGGAGACCGCTCCGGTACCATTTACAATGGATACAATCGGCTGGGAAATAGTGTTTTTAATATTGCTTGGGGCAATGGCATATTTGGTTAATAAATATTATCAGCATTATAGAAACAATAAATACCGCAGAGAGGCCATTTTAAAAATTTCTGATATCGGTCAAAAAAATACTAATTCTATATCTTCCATGATTACCCAAATCATGTTTCATCTAAAACAAACAGCATTAAAAACTTACGATAGAAAAACGGTGGCATCTTTAGAAGGGAAACGATGGCTTCAATTTTTAGATGAAAAGGTAAAAGGGTCATATTTTTTAAATGTCCGTGAAGTTATTGTCAATGCTATTTACAAAGATGAATATGATAAAAATGGTGATTTTAACAAGAGCGATTTTGTGAAAATGAGTATAAAATGGATTAAGGATCATGCCTGAAAATTTTCAATTTGCATATCCATATATAGCACTATTGGCACCCTTGCCATTTTTAGTATATTGGTTGTTACCCGCAATTAAAAACCGCAGTTCCGCTTTAATTTATCCGTACTTCGAGAGAACCGCCATCGTATCAAAACAAAAACCTAAAAAGGCGTCTCACATTAAAAAAAGAAGCGGGTTTGCATGGGTTGCTATGTACCTGATCTGGCTGCTGCTTTTAGTTGCGATGGCGTCACCCGAATTGGTTGGTAAACCAGAAAGAAAGATAAAAACATCTCGAAATTTTCTGATATTGGCTGATTTGTCATTTAGCATGGCGAATAAAGATTGGGTTATTGATAATCAACCTGTAACTCGTTGGCAAGCTGTAAAAGATATCATGCAGGATTTCATCGTCAGGAGAAAAAGCGATAGAATGGGCCTGGTATTTTTTGCAAGTAATGCCTATATCCAGGCGCCTTTTACAAGCGATCTTGAGACCGTCAGAACCATGCTCGATGAAGCTGATGTGGGTATGGCCGGGCAGATGACAAATATTGGCAAAGCCATTGTGAAAGGTATGGATATGTTTGAAAGAGATACCATTGAGAGTAAGGTGATGTTACTCCTAACCGATGGTGTTGATAGTGGGATGGATATTTTACCACTTGATGCTGCAAATATGGCCAAAAATGATTCTACCATTATTTACACAGTTGGCATAGGTGATCCGGGAAATAGTTCGTCAGATTTAGATGAGAGAACATTGACCGAAATTTCAAATCTCACAGGAGGAAAATACTTTAGAGCAAAAGATGCCGAGGAGCTTGAAGGTATTTATGCAGAATTGGAAAAACTGGAACCGATTGAATACGAAGAAGAAAGCTTTACCCCAAAAACATTATTGTATTACTATCCGTTGGGATCGGCTTTGGCATTGGCGCTCACTTTAGTATTGCTAAGCAACATGATATTAATTTTCAGAAGATTACGTAAAAATTAATGGTTGAAGATGTTATACATATCGACTGGGAAAAATTCCACTTTTTAAGGGCCGAATATTTGTGGGTTGCCGTTCCTGCTTTAATTATAATATTGATTGGATTTATTATTTATAAAGAACCAAATCGTTGGAAAAATAAAATTGGTAAACATTTACAGCCTTACGTAATTCAGCAAGGAACAGAATGGAAATCAAGGCTCATACACCTCTCCGTACTATTGATGTTTATCATTGGGTTTACCTCTTTTTTAGGACCGAGCTGGAAAGAGGTTAAAACTCCATCAAAGAAAGTAAAATCCAGACTAGTGATTGCTTTGGATCTTTCCCAAAGCATGATGGCAACAGACATATCGCCAAACAGATTGGAGCGTGCGAAATTTAAAATTCACGATCTATTGAAATCTAATCCCCGTGCAGAAACAAACCTTCTGGTATTTGCCGCTTCTACGCATACGGCCATTCCTTTTACGACAGATTATAAAATAATTATAGATCAAATTGACGGCTTAAAACCGAGTATGATGCCCACTCCTGGAACTGGGTTTAATGCCTTGTTCAATAAACTTGATACCCTGTTTGACGATAATAATGCAGAAGGGAAAATCTTGCTGATTACCGATGATTTGACCGATTTATCAATAGAAAGTGTCAGCAGCTTTTTACAGCAGAATAATGTCCACCTGTTTATCTATCCTTTTGCTACACAAAGTGGTGCAATTGTTCCTTCTCATAAAATAAATTCTGCTCTTGATATTCAAAAACTAAAAAGTTTGGGAGTGATGGATCATGTTGATATTTTAGAAATTACATTAGATAATAGCGATGTAAAAGATTTGGCAAAAGCGATTAGCGATGATCTGATTTTTGAAGATAAAAGCGATGAGGAGGAAGATAACTGGCAGGAAAATGGCTTTTGGCTGGTCATTCCATTGGCTTGTTTATTTTTATTCAGTTTTAGAAAAGGCTGGGCATTATACCTGATTATAATTTCTTTCAGTTTCAGTTCATGTTCTGATAAAAACAGTATTAACCTTGCTGACTTAAAATTTAAAGATCTTTGGCTCACCAAGGAATACCAGGCACAAAAAGAATATAACAAAGAAAATTATTTAATTGCTGCTCAGGGGTTTACCGATCCTATGCGAATAGGAATAGCTTATTATAAGACCGGTGATTTTATAAGCGCCCAAGCTGCTTTTGAAAAGGACACGACTACCCAGGGGCTTTATAATTTGGCCTTAACTTATGCCAAGCTCGGACAATTGGAGAAATCAAAAGAGTTGTTTGATAAAGTATTACAGAAAGATCCAACGAATGAAAATGCAAATGCTAATCTTCAACATATTATTTCAGCCATCGCGGAGTTAGATTCCTTGCAAGCAGAAGATACTGACTTAAATGAGGAGGGTAAACAAGCGAAGAACAAACAAAATGATTCACCGGAAGATTTGAGTGGCGGGGGGCAAGAAGCCACAAAAAAAGATATGGAGAAAGAGCGAAAAGAAGAAACGACAGAGACAGGTAAGCGAAAAGGAAAAGAATTGGATGAATTACCGGATGATTTTAAATCGGGAAAAGGAGAGCTACCAAAAAATATTTTAATGAGAAAAGTTGATGATGATCCCGCGCTATTTTTAACAAAAAAATTCCGGTATCAGATTAAAAGGAAAATGGTAGAAGTTGAAAAAACGATGAATAAATGGTGATAAAATATTTCATAGCACTTACATTTTGGCTGGTAACATTATCAGTTTTTGGTCAAACCCTGGTTGCTGATGTCACTGTAAACCTAACTGATGCTTACATAGGTCAACCTGTACAATTGAAGGTATCTGTATATACTTCGACCTGGTTTACTTCAGGAATTGATGTTGGTAACATTCAGGTTGACGGAGCCCTAACAGTTTATTTTCGGTCTGTCAGCAGCACTAAAACAATCAATGGGAAAAAATTTGCCGGCGTTGATTTTTATTACAACCTTTTTCCCACCGATGATGGAATAGTTAATATTCCCGAATTGAAGATTCAAGTAGAAAGTCCGAAAGACGGAGACTTTAAGGGGATAAAAAGTATTGTTAAAACAGC
>CAYREN010000263.1:0-7050 GCA_964423255.1 uncultured Roseivirgaceae bacterium
ATATATTAGATGTCGAAAACCATTTCTGCATGGGTAATCCAAAACCTGTTTTTTTTCGTTTTAACAATTTCATATCTTCTACCGATAATGATGATTCTGATAACAATCGCTTATTTTGATATCTCTTTTTTTGCAAAATTTCCGGTCCCATTTTTCGAAGAAATTCTGTATCTACCAATGGCACCCGTATTTCTAATGAATGTGCCATACCCGCCCAATCGGAATCTCTTAGTAATTGATTTTTCATATAACAACTCGTTTCCAAAGCGGAAATAATTGGAAAATTTCCTCCAGGGCATGATTTAACAATCGCTTTATGGGTAGTTAATTCATCTAACTCATTCAAACCCTTATGGCATATTTCTTTACCCAGTATTTTTTCTATTTCAAAGGGTAAAAAAATGCTTCTCTGAAGAATATATGCACTATAAGGATCAGAAAAATAATCAGGTATGGAATAATATTTATTATTTAATTTCCCAAGTTTTTCCAGATATTGCAAAGATTGTTTTAAAAATTTATTTAATATAGGAAATACATTCGCCATTTCCCCCAAAAATAATAATTTTGGTATATTTTTAAATGCAGGATAACCTCCAAATAACTCATCCCCTCCAAGCCCAGACAAGGCGACCTTCAATCCCGCCTCCTTTGCAAATTTACTGACAAACCATGTATTCACTCCATCTATAGTAGGTTGATCCATATCATTTAAAATGGTTGGAAAAAATTGATTGAAATCATTGATTGAAATGACGTGATTAGCATGTTTCGAATTATAGAGTTTAGCTATCTTTTCCGCTATGGGCGCTTCATCATTTATTGTACCGGAAAATTCACTAAAGGATAGCGTAAATGAATGTATGTCTTTATAACCAACTTTTTTCATCTGTGCTAACAAGCTGCATGAGTCCATCCCAGAGGATAGAAATATCCCAACCGGTACATCTCCGATTATATGTGCACTAACGCTATCATATAACGCCTTTCGTGCAATATCTCTTGAACTATGAAAGGTATTTCTTTTGATCAATCGTTGATAGGTATCACACAAAGAAAAATATTTATCAATGTATATTCCACTCTCGTTAATTTTAATTAGGCCACCAGCCGGAACACTTTTAATATTTTCATATGTCGTTAATGGTTCAGGTACACTGCCAAAAAGCAAAAAACCAACTAAGCCACCTGCACTTAATTCTTGTCTATGTTTCAGCGCTGTTGAAACGCGTAAAGCTTTAACCTGTGATGCAATGCGAATACACTTACCGTCATCTGAGTAGTAGAGAGGCTTTATTCCATAGGAATCTCTCACGATCAGCATACAGGATTTTTTTTTGTCCCATAAGACAAATGCATACATCCCCCTCAAGTAGTTACAGAATTCATCCCCTTTATCCTGATAAAGATGTAGTATTACCTCAGTATCTGATTGTGTTTTGAACACATATCCTTGTTTGACAAGTTTATTTTTTAGCTCGATATAATTATAGATCTCCCCGTTGAAACTAATAATATAATTTTCATCGGCAGTAGCCATCGGCTGGTCAGATCGATGAAACAAATCTATAATCGACAGCCTCCTATGGGCTAATGCAACCCGGCCATTTTTGTCTGACCACAGTCCTTTGGCATCCGGTCCCCGATGACTCATGTAATCTCTGATAGCACATAATTCTTCCAAATCAATGGGGGAAGCATTTTGCTTATAGGAATAAATTGCCGCTACACCACACATATTATTTGTGATCTTCTATTTGATATGGAATTTAATATAGGGTACTTTGGAGAACAAATTTACGATGTGTTTAACAGCTCATTTATTCAACATGCTTATTCGCCTCGATACAGTCCATCCTGAACTCATAGCAAATTACAGACCAGAATAAATCAAACCTGAGCACCACAATTTGGCATGAAAATTATCTGTCAAGATGTAACGCACATACCTGTAGAATTTTAGATTTAGGTGAAAAAAATCTGAAACATATGCAAATTTACTTCATTAGATTTTTTTCAGCACAAAAATATTACCAATTAAAATTTTCCTCGATTAACTCCCCCTCTATTTCAATGCCTTCCAGAATTTTCATAATCTTATTTGTAACAAAATCCTGTGCGTCATGTGTTCTCTCTACATGCTGATTTACGAAGCTCCTGCAAGCTATTATGTAATCAGTATAGGAAGACTCGATACTTTTAATAGCTGATTCAAGGCTTTCTACACTATCAACAACTGGAAAAAAGTCTCTCACATGTAAATATTCCTCAGCTCGTCCATGCTGATCAATTGCTACCAGAGGACGTGCTGCGAGTGTGGATTCAATGGCTGCATTTGACCAGGCGATGAGACTCAAACTCGACTTGTTCAAGATTAAACTAAGGCTCTCTTCGCCGTTTATGATTTCTATATTATTTATAGTTGCGGCAATATTTTTCCAGAAATGACCGTCTTCTAAAGGATGTAGCTTTATCAATATTTTTCTATTTTTATTCTTAAAAGCGTACTCGCATACAATTTTGTTAGAAAACTCTATTTCTTGAGAAAACTCTGGGGCTAACCATTGAGAAAAATAAACGATAGACTGACCAATTTTTCCTTCGCTCATATTATATATATGAGAGCTAATAAAGGGACTTCCCGCTAACACTATTTTTGTAGTTCCAAATCTCCGGTAATTTTTTCTTGTGAAATATAATGAGCTGCGGCCAAACATAAAGTAATAGTCATAATCAAACATCGAAAAGGATTTATCGCTATAAGTTATTCCATGCGATATATTAATAGTTGAAATATTATCAGAAATGCTCTTTATAATGGCGGGCAAAAGACCTGAATTTTGCATAAAAAGTACAATTTTGGGTTGATATTTTTGTAATAAAAAGGCTGCTTCTGAATATTGCATTAATAATTCATGAGGCACATCAATTGGTACATAACCATATGCCACTATTCCTTTTTTATACCCATAAGTATTCTGATAATCTATATATATATCAGCCCCATGGTTTCGAAGTCGTTCCAACACAGGGCGCAAACGATCTTCATTTTGAGAACAGCCCGGAAGTACCAAAATACGATTTTCATTGTTATACCTGGAACGAAATTTACAACAATGAATAATTCCTACAAACCTAACTATCATCCCCAAAAATAATTTGTAAACCGATTTTATATGCCAAACAGGTTTTGTGTTATCGCCACCAGGAAATCGACTACATAAATAATCGTTGTATGCACTAAATTTAGAATAAACCTTATTTTTTTGAATGCGATATAACTCCCTATAGCACACTTCCTTGTTACGGATTCAGCATAAGTCCCTTTATCGATGACTCGCTGTTGTCATTATTAAGAATTGAATAACGCATACAAATATATATCAATGTATAATTGATACTATCGAAAAAAATATTCTTTGGCTTTGTGCAAGTCGTCAATATTATCGACATCAATAGATATATCATTATCCATTAAGAATGAAAATGTATTTGCACCAAAAAATCCGCAAAAATTATTTACCTTCGCGATATATATAGCACCATTAGGTAGAAAACACCTTGGCAGACCCTGCCGTTGGGTATTGCCAAGATCAATTCCAAAATGACTATGTACATATTGATTTTCCACATTTTCACCAAGTGCCCAAAGTATCTTATTTTTAATTTCTTTAACCGAGATCATTGTGTCTAAGTCAGTTTTCTTTAAGGAAAAATATTTTTCAATGGCTTGGTCTATACAATTAGAATCACGAAGTGGAGATGTGGGCTGTAACAAAACAAGGTAGTTATAAACCTCCCCGCCATTTTTTAATCTAAGTAAAATGTCTTTCACAACATCAATTATATTAGAATGGTCTTGCGCCAATTTAGATGGTCTTAAATTGGGAACATCAGCACCAAATTTTTTTGCAATTTCTGATATTTTTTCACTGTCAGTTGATACAAGTACGTGATCAACATAAACAGATTTTACCGCGGCCTCAATAGTCCATGCTATCAAAGGTTTTCCTGCGCAATCTAGTATATTTTTATAAGCTAAACCCTTCGATCCCGCTCTAGCAGGAATAATTGCTAATATAGAATTATTTTTCATAAATTTTATATAAAATTTATAAGAATGAAATAATTTAAACAGCTAAATATCTTTTTCTTCATTATAGGACTGTGCACTTATATAGTCTTCCATGCGTCCAATGTCTAGCCAATATTCATGCAGCGGATACATGCTAATTTTTTTACCCGACTCAATTTCTCTTTGGAGAAGATCCGGCATATCGATAATCACATTTTTTTCAACACTATTTAATATACTTGGGTTAAGAACATAAATTCCTGCATTAATGAAAAATTTATGGATAGGTTTTTCAACTATTTCTTTTATACGCAGCCCATTCGCTTTGACTACTCCGTAAGGCAATTGATAGTCGTATTCACGAACACACATTGTGCAAACTCCGCCAGATTTAATATGAAATCTCAGCAAATGCTCATAATTTGCTTTTGTAAGTAAGTCACCATTCATCATTATTAACGGTTTTTCAGTCAAACCAGGAGGCAATAAACCAAGCGCCCCAGCTGTTCCCAAAGGAGTCTCCTCATGCACATATTGAATTTTCACACCCCATTTTTTACCATCTCCAAAATATCTCCTGACTTGATCAGCCTTGTAGTGAGTGGCTATGTAGAAATTATTAAAACCACTGCTAATAAAATTTTCCAGGATATTTTGCAATATGGGCTTAGCCCCAACCTTAAGTAATGGTTTGGGAGTACTAATCGTTAATGGTAGTAAGCGCTTCCCAAAACCACCAGCCATCAAAAATACAGGGTTGTCAAAAAAGGGCTTATTATTTAAATTTCGTAATGTTTCCAATCCAATGACAACTCCATCATTGTCCAGCAAGGGTATATGGAAAATATCACTATTTTTCATGATCGTTAACATAGTATTGCGTCCATCATTTATGGATGCGGTTTTAGGATCACAACGCATTATTTCACTTGCCGATGCATCTAAATTTAGGTGTCGGATCAATCCTCGACGAATATCACCATCTGTAATAGTTCCAAGTAAGCGCTCTGATTGATCCACAACCAATACAATTCGTAATTCCACTAATTCGAGAATTTTGACAGCTTTTGATATTGGATCATGTGGTGAAACTAGTACCTTGCGCCAATCAATCATGATTCACCTCTAACTGACATCGCTTTTTTCGCTCCTTGAATTGATTCCTTCACCAACATCTTCCACTACGACACACCGCGCAGTTATTGTGCTATTACTTCCAATTGATATTGGTTGTATTGCGCTTTTATACTTTGGAATATCAACATGATCTAGTATAATGATCGTTATATTGACTTTAGATTCAGTCCTTTTTTGTAGCTTTATTTCACTAATACAACAGATTATTTAAACCTAATAATGTTTATACCCGTAGTAATTAAGACTTAGACCTTATAACATGCACACTAAAATCCTAAACCGCATAACGCTATGGAAATATCTTTACAATTTTTCATCAGCCTTCAGATCGCGAGTACTAATTTCACCGAGTAACGACCAATATTCCATCGGGCTACGTCCATCACCTGGTCGCTTAATCGCCAAATTGTATTCTGAAAATTTTTCTCCAATATTTATATCACGCTTAGCTACAATGCTTTTTCTAACAATATTTCGATTTTCGATTTCCGAAAAACACGGGCCTTTTTTTCCACTGCCAAGCGCTAATTCTATTGCCCGAATTGATGTCACCATATCTGTTAATTCATTCGGTTCCAATGACGCTTTATGATCCGGGCCCGGTAAACTCCGATTTAAGGTATAATGTTTCTCAATCACAGTTGCACCACGAGCTACAGCGGCAATGGCAACACCTATACCTTCACTATGATCGGAATACCCTATTTTTAAACCAAAGGCATGCATTAATGTGTCCATCGCACGTAAATTGATATCACTAAATGGTGTTGGGTATTGAGTAGTACAGTGTAATAATGTGACCTTTTCACGTAGCGCGGCCTGTCCAGGCTCCGAATGGTAAGCAGATTCAAATTCAGATATTGACGGATCTTTTTTTTCTGGAGAAATATAACCGAAAGCCAAAACACCTAACGCAACTTCTATCTCTGCCAAGTTTGACATTCCTGTGGAGAGAAAAATATTTCTAGAGGAATTAGCATGTGCCAATAGAAACGGGCCATTAGTCAATTCTCCTGAAGACACTTTCAATATTGGCAAATCCATTTCCTCTATTAAAAATTTAAGACTCGTAAAATCAAATGCCGAGGAAAGAAATTGAATCCCTTTTTTTCGACAGTAGTCTTTTAATTGGAGATGAAATTCGTAGGTTAACTCTAGGCGTTCAAGCATTTCCATTTGACTTTCGTCACACGGAGTATTATTTTTTTGATAAGTAGCTTTATCTGCAAACGGAGTAACTAACTTCTTTGCCTTAAATGTCTGAAACTTCACCGCATCTACACCCGCCTCAACCGCAACATCTACAAGCTTAAACGCTAAATTCGGATCACCGTTGTGATTAACACCGGCTTCGGCAATTATGAAAGTCATGTATATATTCCTATTATCAAGTAGTTATAGTCACTGACGTTCGCGTAGTAACTAGAGAAAACCTTCGTAGCCATTAATCCTATACGTATAATTATAGTTATTTAAAAGATAGATATTTATCACACATATTTACCCTTATAAGTACAAACACCTGCAGCAATTAAAAACTATATAATTACGCACTTATGCATACACTGCTTGGAATATTAACAATACGTTCAGCCAACCACTCCGTATTACCTAAATCAGTGTTTTGGAAACTATTGTACATCGACTGTTTATGCATAGGCTCCCAAATAGGACGAGTCATAATACCTTTAGCATTGGTGGTTCTTAAAAACTCATCAAGCTGATTTTTATCCTTTAAAACAAGCGCATTCAACCAATAATTTGAGCAAGAACCGGATGGTTCATTTACAAACGTTACATCCTGACTATTTCCCCAATCAGAATATTCATGAGCAATC
>CAYREN010000264.1:0-7047 GCA_964423255.1 uncultured Roseivirgaceae bacterium
TATGTTATTGATATTGCTAAAATGCGTCCTGCTCTATTACCTTTTTCTTGATCTTACCTTCAGCTTGTTTTTCAGTCGGAATATTATTTCCTGAGTGAATATCAAATAGGCGTTTATGCGTTGTTTCCAGAGCCTTTACCATATCCGGGTATGGCTGGTCGGTCACATCAACAATGCCAATGTTGTAGTTTTCTCCATCATTTCGACCGGTGTTTGGCTGATCTCTCCAAAGAAACCAATACGTACCGACAAGTGAAGGATGGGCAAATGCATTTTCTACATAGTAACTATATGCTACGCCTCGTTCTTTCAAACTACTCACTTGCGATAGCCCTGGAGCAAGTCCCCTGCCAGGCGTCCCAAAATGAAATTCCCCAATGAGAATAGGGAGGTCGGTAAGCTCGTTTATATTGTCAAGATATGCAGATGAAATCTCATACTTGTAGGTATTGAAACTATACACATCAAAAACTCGGGCCATTCTTATTACATCTTCCGAAGGAGACCCTCCATACCGGATACCCATATTCAGATGGTTAGGATCATACTTTTTTATGGCCGCATTTATAATCTCCAGAAATTTTTCGAAACTATGATGTACAAAAAGCTTTCTGCGATTCGGAGTATCATCTTCAGTAAGATATAACTTCAATTTACTCTGCATTTCCGTTTCCGGACCATCCAGTATGGCATCTACCATCAGTGACTCTCTTCCGGGCCATGGAGGTTCATTGCCCATGAAGTATCCCAGCATCCAGGGATCATCTTTAAGAGGGGCACATTGTTCCGCTGCAATACGGTTAGCATTGTCGTAAAATTCTTGCGAATAAACATCGGGCATTCCCATGATCCCTTCTTCTATTCCCCAGCCGTACAGAAATTTTGCATATGCCTTTTTATCATTGAACACTTTGTCTGACCAGTTTACCGCATTCAACCCCCATGCATCCATCCGACGAACTGACATATCTTTCCATTTACTTTTCCAGTTCTCCCCAAACCTTCGATAATGATTCCATGCACTGAAAGAAACATTAGGTGATGAACTGTCATTTCTGGCTTCTCTTTGAAATTCTTTTGGTGGTATCGCACTGAAAATACCCTCTCTATTTTCTGTTCTGGTATAGGTTCCATTTCTTACACCATTCATTCCAGCTGCTAGAAACAAATGTCCATCGGGATCAACAAACCACCACTTACCATCAATTTTTTCAACTCGAAAAAACCCTGTGGCCTTTTCTTGTGTATTCAAATATCCTCCATATTTAGAATAATTAAAACCACCAGGTTTTAAAGACAAATCTTCTTTATGCCAGATCTTTTTCAATTCATCAATCGTCTTAACCTTTCCTGACCATTGGGTTGGAATCCACTGACCAAATTTATCCACCAGAGGTTCATGGTTCAATACGGCACCTGATACTTCATCTTTTGTCAAAAAAACAGATCTTATTTCCAGAGACGGCTCACCAATTGGAACTTCCATACCTACATAAATGGTATCAATTCCTGTTAATGCCCCAAATCCTCCTCCATAAATATTCATCCATCCGGTTGCTCTGGGTTGATTCCAGGTTGATGCCATTTCACTGCCCTTTGTATTTTCTCTTCGATAAAAATCAAGTGGAACAGCCATACGAATCCAGCTTCCTGGAAAAGGGTGAATCTTTTTTGTGAAGAGGCCACCCTCCGTTTTAAAACCAAAACTGAATCGTTGAGGTGAAGATGCCCTCATTTCCAATACCAGATATTTATACGAAGACCAGTCAGATGGCAATTCAGGGTTCAACTCAAATAGTGACCAACTTTTATCGGTCAAACTTTTACTGAACTTAACAGTATGAGTAATGGGTTCTTTTTGGGAACAATTTGAAACAAATAGAAAAATCGAAAACGAAAAACAAATAATAAATAAAGATTTCATAAAATTGATTTTTAATAGTGACTATTTAATTATCATATCCCCAACAACATACCAACCATCATCGGTTTTGCCTTCATTGGCTATGGGAACAATACGATCTGGTGAGTTATGAAATACAAGCCCAAGTTCCATGGTGTAGGTTTCGGACGCTAATTCTTCCGGAATCTGATATTCAATCTCAATGGATTTCGTTCCTGGTAACCAACCACGAATTGATTTATCAGAGATATAGAAAGCATGTATGATATCTTCACTATCTCGGAGACGCATAGCAATTCTATGGTCACGGTAAGGAGGGGCAATACCAAGATTTTCCCAATCCAGTGAGATTATATTTTTCGACCCGCTTTCAACATTTTTTTCACAATTGATTTTTCTTAACACCAATCTAAAGCCCAATTTCATTACAAGGCGCTCAATTTCTGATTTAAATTTTTCCGGGATAAAGTCAGACTTATTGTGGGCGAGTGTAGCATGCCAGGATATAGCGTCATTGACAATCTGAGTAATGGCATTATTTTCAGCATACCAACCTTTCATGGTACCACATGATTCCAGTGCGACCGGTCCATTCTTCCATGCATCGGGAATGAGTTGATCTGCAGGCCAATATGAATTTTTGTGATGATTCCAACCTTTTCCATCAGGTAAATAGTTACCCCAGCAGTCTCCTCTCCAGGCACTTCGTCCTTTTTGTGCCGCATATTGAATGCCTTCTTTGTCATCCACCAAGGCAACAAGGGGAGTATTGGGAAAAGATTCATAGTAAAGATTATAAATTGCCGTTAATTCTTCACGCCTCGGCATAAGCTCTGGATGACAATACTCATGCCATTCACCCCACAGTCCTACCGATCCAATATCAACAGAACCTAAATCCGGATGTCCGTCATAACGATCACCAAGTGCCATAATAAGTTTTGAATGGTAATCTTTGATAATAGGATCTTCAAGATCAGGGCTGTAGTAGTCTTCATTTTCACAATTTGTCAGCCGCAAATTAACTCCTTTGTCCACCAGCCATTGAGGTATTCCAACATCATATTCTCCTGGCCATTCCAACATTATACGAAATTCCAGTGTCTGCCCATTTTCCCGAGCCCTGGCAAGATGATGATCGATAAAATCCCAGTCGTACTCACCTTCTTGAGGTTCGACTTGTTCCCACATCCATCGAAAATATGCCGATCCAGATTCAAATGGCATTTGTTGTATACTTGGATCTTCATCTTCAAACCGCATAAATGTTTGAAAACCAACACCGGGGATTTTTAAAAATCCGGTGTATTCCACCAAATCATTTATGTTATCTTTTGATGCATCATCTTTTGAGCATTTAACAAGTGAAAGAAGCAATAAAACTGAAAAAGCTATTGCTATAATTTTCTTTGTCTTATTGAAAATTAAAACCATGAGAGCCAAATTGAAATTTGATATTTATAAATTTGTTATAGGATTACGATGGATTAATGTGAAGGCATTTACGAATAAAAATTATATGCTCATGTCAAATTCTAACCATGCAGTAAAAAAAATGCCGTAGATAAATAATATCCACGGCACTTTTCTTTACTTAACTAAATTATTGTTCTTTCATTACTCACCTCCAGGTGTATTATACCCAGGGTTTTGAGTCATAAGATCATTAAGTCTGAGGTCGGTAAGCGGAATTGGCCACAAGTAATCATTTTCATCACAATTGGCACCAATCCAAGCATCATCACCAAACCATACATCGCAAAGAATTTCTTTCCTGATGAGATCGTACCATCGATCATATTCGAAAAATAATTCCAATCTTCTTTCATTGATCACGGCTGCATCAAACTCAGCCTGACTCATCCCGGTTGTTGTTAACGGATTATCAGGATTAGCAACACCATCATTGGCACGGTTAATTATCAAATTTACTGCATCGACAGCTGCTTGTGTTGGTCCACCATTTACCATATTATCAGCCTCAGCAAACATGAGTAAAACATCGGCAAATCTGAGCAAAGGAACATTTGCTTGTGACTGCAATCTCTCCATTATCTCTTGGGTATCGTAGGTATATTTTCCAACTGCCGGTATTGGCGAATCCCAGGTTTCAAAACTATTACCATCAAAATCTTCCAGAATCATATACGCCGCTTTACGAGGTTGATCAGGATAGTCTGAAGACCATTGTCGTGATAGGCCAAAATCATTCCACCCAAAAGCCATTTCACCGGGTAACCAGATTTGTGGTGGTGTTGCAATATCATCTAAAGTGGAATTGAAACCAAACATATTCTCTGGGCCTAAGCCATTTTCAATTTTAAATACATCACGAACATCAGGAATCAAGGAATGTGCTGTATTATTCATTACCGCCAATGCCATGTCTCTGGCTTGTGTAGCTCTCGAAGCATCTTTCATAGGTGCTGTCGCCATGGTAAGATTAGCTTTAGCTGCCAAAGCTCTGGCTGCATCTTTGGAAGGGCGACCAGCAAGTTCTCCAGGCCATTCTTCAGGTAAGCCACCTATTGCAACTTGAAGATCGGTCAAAATTAAATTATACACTTCCAGCATTGGTTGCCTGGATATTTCACCAGCGACAATATCAGTCTCTTCTGTCATTATGGGCACGTCACCATATAACCTCACGAGAGAAAAATAATTAAAAGCTCTAAGAAATTTTGCCTGGGCCATCAATTGATCTTTAGTTTCCTGAGAGGAAGAAGATCCTAATTTATCTTCATTCAAGGCTTTTATCACACTATTTAAAATGGCAATTGAGCCGAAGTGCGCTCTCCATACCCAGTTTCCATGTCCGGTGCCTAATACCAAATTTGCATCTTCACTAGCGTCTTCATGAAACGGTCCCCAGCCGTAGGAATAATTTCCCCACTTACTATAAAGCGCTCCCATAGAACCTGTTAATGCAGAAAGTATCTGGGCTTCAGTACCGTAAAAATTGTCAGGACCTGGGAAATCCAAAGGATTTTCGTCAAGCTCTACACATCCAATAGTGAGCAGGAAAAATACTGCAATGATCAATACCGGATTTTTCATATTTTTATTTCTAAAATTTTTCATCGATTTATATTTTAATATTTTCAATATTAGAATGTTAGATTAACTCCAAAAGTATAAGTTTTGGCTGGAGGATAAGCACTCAGGTCAACACCAATCGTTGCATCACTCGATGTGAAGTTTGCTACCTCAGGATCATATCCTGTATAGTCAGTAATTGTCATTAGATTAGTCCCTGTAACAAATACTCTAATCTTACTAAAACCAATTTTATCTAATAAGCTATTATCAAAATTGTAGGCTAACGTAATTACTTTTAATCTGACATAGGAGGCATCCTCAACCCATCGGGATGTTTCACCACCTCTACCATTTCCAGCTACAAATACGGTACTTGTTAAATTTTGAGATTCACGAAAAGCCCCATCAATCAATCCGGGAATATCTGTATCCTGATTTTCCGGAGTCCAAAAGTTAAGAACTCTTGGGTCAGTCGCTTCATAAGATTCTCTCCTGATTCTCAATTGATTAAACAAATCTACTCCTTGCATGCCCATCAATAAGAAGGAAAAATCAAAGTTTTTAAAGCTGAACTGGTTGGACCAACCCCATGTAAAATCAGGATATCCATTTCCAATATTTACCCGGTCATCTTCATCAACATCTCCGTCATCGTCAAGATCCAATAGATGATGGTCTCCGGGAAGTTGGCCATATCTCCTTGCTTCCTCTGCTTCTTCGGTCTTCCATATCCCTTCAAATTGCCAACCATTCATTGTACCATAAGGCTCTCCTACTTCAAGGATCATAAAGTCTCCCAAAGAATATCCTCCGAACGAGGCGGAATAAGTAAGTCTCTCATCAGCTCCCAGATCAAGTACCTTATTTCTGTTCATGGTAAAATTTACTGATGTATTCCAACTGAAGTCACCAACAATAGGATCGCCGCCAATTAATATTTCCAGTCCTTCATTTTGAATAGAACCTATGTTATCCAGAATGCTGCTAATACCTATATAACCTGGCAGCTCTCTTGGCATTAAAAGATTTTCTGTGACTTTTCTATACACGTCAATTGTGGAAGTTAATCTGCCATCAAACATGGCTAAATCGAAACCGAAATTTGTCTGTGTTGTGGTTTCCCATTGCAAGTTTGGATTAGCCAATCCGCCGATTGCAAAGCCAGTTTGTGTTGGACTCGTACCATTATAAGCATAATCCGGACCCCATGGACCAGGAGAAGAGAATAATCTTGCCAAAGATTGGTAAGGGTTGATTCCCTGATTTCCTGTTACTCCCCAACTTCCGCGCAATTTAAGATCTGTAATCAATGATGAACCTTGTAGAAAACTTTCTTCTGATAATCTCCAAGCCAAAGAACCTGATGGGAAATAACCCCATTTATTATCCGCTCCAAATACGGAAGACCCATCAGCCCTATATGAAAAAGTCGCAAGATATTTTCCATTATACACATAGTTAAGTCTTCCCATATATGAAAGCAAAGCTCTTTCATTTGCCCATGAATCATTATTGACAAGCTGTGCGCCGGCAAGATTATTAAATCCCAATTGATCAACAATAAAATTTGTGCCATTTGTACTTGTGCCATTACCTTTTTCAGAGATCTGTTCCAAAACGCCAGTAAGAGTCAGGTGATGTTTTTCTCCAAAAGTTTTATCATAGGTAAGAATATTACTGTTTTGATATCTTTCATAAACGCTTTCACTTAAGAATGCTTCACCATTATTTGCAAATCCTCCAAAAGTTTTAGTATTATAATAATCTCGTTTTTTACTGTTAACAATAGTACCACCACCAGTAATTTTCAGAGTTAACCCTTCTGCAAGTTTGAAGTTTAGAAATAGGTTGGCGTTATTTCTATATGTTGGCCGATCCATTATTGGCTCTACTGCACTTGCTAGTGGATTCCAGGTATCGCTTGCCGGTAATCTTGGATCGGCACGGTGATAGTTACCATCATCATCAAAAACTGGCTCAGTTGGTGACCAGCGAGGTGCAACATTAATTGATTGTGCAACAAATGCAACACCATCCCCTTGTCTAAAAGCTGGCGATTTGTAAGTCTCTTTTGTAAATGCCCAATTCAAACCAAAATCAACCCA
>CAYREN010000265.1:0-7038 GCA_964423255.1 uncultured Roseivirgaceae bacterium
TTTTGGAAACCAACCTTTAAGGAATTGTTCCATTGTCCCATCATAACTTGCCTCAGCCAGAAATTCTTCTCCTTGCTGATTTCCCCATGAGTAATTAATAATTAATTCCCCATTGAATTCGCAAAAGTCAATATCCGAGTTATTGATATCTTTTGCATTGGCAATTCTTTGCTGCATTTCTTCATTTAGTTTGCTATTTGCAATCTGTTTGTCTTTTGAAGAAGCTTTTAAAACAGGGTTTAGTGGGCTTGACTCCCAAACTATTAAATCTTTAGAGCGCACCACCCTCATCTCATACCCATCATGCGCTTCAAGATAAAAGTTATAATAATACCCATCGAGATAACGCAGGCAGTGAGGCGCGGAATAACGATCCTTGGCATAATTATGATCTGAAGAAAGTATCTCCCAGGTTTTCATATCAACTGATGTTGCAAAATTGGCCGTAAAGCGTTGGCCCGCTTTCTCTTCAGGTTTTCCAATTTCAAACATTAAGACATATTTATCATTGGCATGGGTAAGTGATGTATTGAAAATGCCGTATCCGGGCAGCTCAAAAGCCAACCAACTATCCCAATTTTCCAGATCATTCGAGGAAAAAATGTGAATTTGTTCACCATCCCAAATATCAACGGCGGTTACATAAACTGTTCCATTATCTACAAAAGCACTGCCGAGATGCTTTCCTTTAGCAAATGATTTTGTTGGCTTCCCTGTTCTACGATCTACAAAACGAAAATACGAATCACCTGTTTTATTATTCCAGTATCCTTTCCTGACATATTCAAAACGGTAAACTTTATTTTTGAATACAATTGGTGTTGTCTCTACTAGGTCAACATCAATAGTTCCGAATTTAATTATGAGCGGTCTCCCGTCAACGTCAGTTGACGATTGTTTTACTGTACAGCCAAAGAAAATGGTTATGACCACTAAAATTCTCATGATTGATAGTTTTGGAATTTTCATCTATTTATAACTTTAAAGTTTTCTATTTTTCGGGACCTATAATCCTGTCTTCAGACAGGCAGGCATGCCCTTTGTCTTTAATTTGTTCCTGCCATGCCGTTTCATTTTATCAAATTATTATGATTGGTAAATTTAAATTCATTCATATCCTGCCAATAGATAGTCTTTTTTTTCTGAATATGGTAATAATTAAACTAGTTAATATCCATATTTTTGTCATTCTTATTTCGTGTTCGTGAAGAAAACAATCAGTGCAAAGTGCAAGCAGACCATAATTATTACGTTTCATTTATTTCAAATGCTTGTCAAACCAGGCCAGGGCCTCTTCTTGTGTGTCCTGATCGTAACAATGTGGTTTGGCAGGGGTGTAGGCATGGAAATTATCCGGAAACCCAGCCCAAGAAAATGAATCAGAAATCTGACGTAAGGCATTTTTTTGACCAAGAGGCGGAAAGAGTATATCATCAGTTGCGCTTACCACCATTGATGCTTTTGGTGCTCCCATGGATATCAGATCTGGTATATCCATTCGATTCCAGACACCTGGCAGCAGATTGAAGGTGCCAATTGCGCCAACCAGATTGTATGCTTGTTGTGGGTCGCCTGTTGTCATCCAGTTTACAGATACGATGGCCTTTACTCGTGGTTCAAGGGCAGCGATCATGTTTGTTCGCCAGCCCCCGCCTGAAAGGCCTGTGCATCCGATGCGGCTTCCGTCAACTTCTTTCCGCGAAAGTAGATAATCGACACAACGGCTATCGTCACCGTAGTTCACACCAGCCCAGGTGGTACCTGCCCAATTTAATTGCCTCACGCCATAGTATAAAGCCTTTCGCGCAAGGGACTCATACTTTTTCAGTGTTGCATCTTCGAGTGTCGATGGATCATATGATTGAGGTAGGCCATTTATTCCACGCGGCGCACGACTCCCAAAGTGAAAAGCATCTATTACGATAACTACATAACCTTGAGAGGCATACCAGTCAGCAATTGCTCTACCACTTGTATATTTGTTCCGGTGCTTGATAAGTATAGGATGGGCAGGATCGCCGCATACACGATCAGCGCCAAAAAGCATCGGACCTCCCCACTCGTGCAGAACCATTAGCGCTGGAGCTGGAAGTGGAACGTTTTTCGGAATGTACAAGTAGCCTGGTACCCGAAACCAAGGTGTAGTATTGAATTCAATTTTCTCTCGCGTGAAGGAATTGTGTTCTTCAATCTCAAGTGTTTTAGCCTGGAGATCAACGGGCGGCAAATCGTAATGCAAACCATTCAATAGACACCCTTGAGACTGAAGTGCCCATTCCCGCTGACTCTGCCCGGGGTTTGCCTTTCTCCATGTCTCTGCATTTAGATCAAGAGGTCGGTATGCCCTCATCTCTTGCATGGTGCTTTCCAAAGAACCATATAAGTTGAGTGGTTTGCGACCTAGTTTCTCTTCCGTAAAATTTACTAACGGACGGGGAAGACTTGATTGCTGTAAGTTAGTCTGATCCAGACCAACAGACGCGTTATTGAGGTTGTCATTAGTATCAGAACTTGAGGTACATGATGTGGAACCGAGACTTGAGCTACCTATTGCTATTCCGGTAGTTCCCAAAATACTTTTTTTGATAAAATCTCTACGCTTTGACATTATTATTTTCTTTTTAAATATGGCCGATTACTGTTAAATACAATGTAATAGATTGCAAAAGAGTACTTCTACAATTCTAATTTACTGTTTTCCTTTATGATTCAATTAGTAAGTGCGAAAACTCTTAGAAAATATTAGTGGTACATTCTAAGCCATTTCATTTTGAAATATCTGTGCGTATGACAAAAATCCCATCTTCCTGAGATATTTTGAATTCTATCATTTGACGATTGTAGCCCCACATCAAGTTAATCCATTCAATTCTTTCCTCTATCATCACATTTTCTCCAGTCAAAACCTGGTAAGTTAAAATAAACAATGCGTCATTTTCTAATAGTGCTAATTCGGAAGCTTAGCTTACCAGAAATAAACCTACTTATCAGTCAAATTACCTCCGCCCCAAACCATGAACTTCTTCCCACTAATGCCTCCAATGTATTCCATATATTATATTGAATGTTTAAATTAGCCTTTACTATATTGAATAATCAAACTCAGAATAAAATAAAGAATGAATCTTAAACTCATATTTCAGATCTTCGCCATGGCCATCGCTCTTTTATCCAAATGCTGGGTTTTGCAAGAGAGTCAGTTGTTAGCACAATCGTCAAGCCCCATTGTTGGCCAGCTAATCGACTCCGTATTACTGCGGGGTATTGAGGATGTCCACATCGAAGGCGAATATGTGTATCTCCCCTGCCGCGAGGGGAAACGGCTCACAATTTGTTCGATAGCAAATCCTGCTAAGCCAGAGATTATCTCCACCTTCACCCATGCCGAACTTGGTCCTGCAGCAGGGTTCGCGATGAATGGTGACATACTGTACCTCGCCTCTCAGGGCAACAGCAAGCTGTTGGTAGTCGATGCATCGAACAAGTTGGCACTACGCCTCTTGGGTTCAGTGTCTGTCGGGAGTGGGATAATTTACAAGATTGCCTACCGAGACGGCTACTGTTACCTCGCCCAACAATCCGAGAAAAAAATATACGTCGTTGATGTACGCAACCCACGTCAACCTGTTGTGGTTGCGACCACCGCAGTTACCACCGAAGACGATGGCCCTTTTAGTATCATACTCCGAGACGATTATGCTGTAGTCGGTACCATCTTCGGTAAGCGCAACCGCCTGGCTGTGGTAGATATCAAGAACCCCACCTCACCTCATTTGGTCACGCAAATTTTCGATCCGGTGATTTGCCAGGTGAGCGGTGAGGTCGTTGGTGATCTCTTATTCACTGCAAATTGGGAAACCAATGCCTTCCTGGTTTTCGACATCTCCGATGTGATCCATCCAAAACTTGTGGCCAAACTGGTGGATGAGCGACTGGGTAAGCCGAATCGATGCTCCATCAGTGGGGATAGGGCCTATCTGCCCATGGTTGAGGGGGATGGTGTGGCGATTTTGGATATCGCAGACCCTATGCATCCCAAATTCCTGATGTCCTATCAAAATAAAGTCATGGATAAAACCTACGGTGTGGCAGTACATGGCGACTTACTCCTCGTTGGTTCCCGGAATGGGAATAGTCTGCTCCTGTTTAATCGGCGTATGTTAGAGTCTGGTAAATTTTGATCAGCAACGATGCGACGGTAGCACCAAACCATGCCTCGAGCCAATTGAATAATGATTTCACGAACCGACTCCAAAGTGTGAGAGCTGCCCGTATAAATCCAGACGAACTCGACCATTCATAAAATGTTGATTCTCGGGAAAGTTAATCGCACCGGGCAATCCGGATTTGACTTGTTTTGAACGATTTCAAAAAAGCTTGCATTACCCAGTTCGGAAGATATAAAATATCCGGTAGAGTTGCGTGAAGGTTCTCTTGTCCTGTTTGTTACACGCTTGTAAACCCCACCTTTCATTTTCTGGGTAGTTAATTTATTTCTTCCAAAAAAGAATTATGTTAAATCCAAGTAAGAAGCGGAACAGGGTAGAGATGTATATTTATCCAGGCATCCAAAACCTAGGTGTGCGAATCTGTAAAAGCAAATTAGTTTCTGCTTTTACTGGTGTTACCCACATCGGATCATAGTGAATTAACATACTATTTTTCATGCCTGTAATATCACTACACAAAATAGTCAAACAATCTCTAAATGAGTCTTTTTCTATTAGAATAAAATTAAATTTTATATGTTCAGACCAATTTAAACTATGAATTAAAGGCTAAGCTCTTGCGTCAGACAGGATGATATGCTACTCAACAACTTTAAAATACCTCGCCATCCAGTACGGCAATAAATATTCATCTCCTGCCAGTCTGCTATACCTTCCACCTCCTTGGTCCAACGTAAATGGATTGGTATTATGTCTGTGCATTTCTCGCTCTCCAGGATAAAGTAGCATTTTTGTTGTTTGGCCACGGTAATTTTCAGGCAATAATTCGAGATCCTTTCGCTGCGAATTTTTAGTAGAATACCTGTCCAGGTCAATATTAAACTCTCTCAGAAAAAATAATGTGGATTCCAGATCAATATCTCCGCTTGTTCCATAAGTCAGCATTTCCCACAATCCATCTTTCTCCGGTCGCTCCAGCTCCCAATGCTCCCGGATAACGCTTACATATTTCTGTTTCAAATCACTATTGAATGCATGATGATACAATACCCAGTAGGTAATAAAAGACATTTCATCATCGGAATGATTCCATGCATCTCCCATCACATCACCCATATGAACATAATCTGTTGTCCTTCGCATTTCCTTCATAGGCGCCAAAATATTTTCGAGATAGCCATACTCATCCATCATTTTGAATGCTTCTTTTTTATATATCTCTTTCCCGGTCAGGTCATAAGCCAACTGAAAGCCAGCAATCAAGTGTGCACTGTTAAGCTTTCGGTCAGAGACATACAATGGATACCAGTTGACATATTCAGGATTCCAGCGCCCCCAGCGTGTCGGTTTTCCATCCACATCCACAAAATAATAGTTGTTTTCGATAATGTGGGTCATGATGGCATCGATGAAGTTTGCAACACGTGCTTTTTCTTCTGCTGTCTCCACAATAAATTCATCCATGATTGAGGCGATAAAAAGATAGGCGATGTACTCATCGGTACTGGTAGTCCCTTTCCAGTCCCACTCTTTTTCCTGTGAAGGCCTCCAGGCATCATGGTCAAATATAATACCACGTCTTTCAAACGTCCTTGATGGAAATCCTTTCAATGAGTTTACAGTCAATAACCTCTCAAAAGACTCAAATGACTCCCACACATATCGTTTGGCAATCGCTTCTCCCGTTGTGGCATATCGGAATACCTGGCTGCCGAGATAAAGGGAAGTCCACAATCCGTCATTATCATTATCGGCAGAATTTGCAGATTTCATATCACCTGGGATTTTATAGCGAATCTCATTGACCCAACCAAAACGCATGTGGTATTTACGGATGTCGTCCTGTATTTTTTCGGTTTTGTCAGCAAGTGTTTGTGTTACATATTTTACTTTATTCAGGCCTGTAGATGTCAGAAAATAAATATCCCCTTTGCTGTCAGTTGCGATATCGGTCACTTTGTTTTCATTCAACCAGCGACCTCCTGCAAAATATCTGAACCGATCAGACTCTTTCAGAAATGCGCCGTTGTCTGAAGCAAACCATAGCTCTGTTCCTACTAGTTTAATATCCGTGATAGCTGGCACAGGAAGTTCGTTATTGATATCTAAAATATTCTCCCCACTGTAAATATCGATGGAATAATACCCATCGGAAGTACCGACAAATATTTCATTTGGCTTAAAAGTAATTGCTGTAAGATTACTTCCTTCATGTAATTTTTGCCAACTATCATCCTCCAATCTATAAATGGCCTCAGCCGTCAAATAATAAAACTGCTCATTATAAACATACGCTTCTACAAGGGTCCCCTTTGGCAACTTAAATTCATAAAGCTTTTCAGTTCGCTGGTATAATGCCGCCTTTTTATCTCCCAACAGCAGCACCTGGTCATCAGCATTGACCAACATGCGTTGGTACGCATCTTTTGGGATATACTCATAAATGGTTCCCGCATGAGCATTGGTAAGAAATTCATCGGCATATAAATAGTATAAATACCCAGTGCTTTCCTGAACAGTAATATCAACCGGATTTTTTATGGCTAAAAGCCTGTAGAACAAATCTTTTGATATTTCATTTTCATTATAGTCTCTATACAATCCTTTGTCGGTGAGCACATACACAATGTCGTTGTAATCGACCACCACTTTTTTCAGTTCAGCGCCTTTTAGTTCATCAGAAAGTTTGTATTTTACAGAAGTGGCCTGCCTGAACGGTACATCAATCACCTGGGCAAACAGGTTTGTAGAAAATAAACTAATTATAAATAAAGTCTGTGTGGCAATCTTCATGATATAATGATTTTGATTAAGGAAATTACTTTATAGTTCTACCCATCTTTTATTGAAAACGACTATGTGTAAAAAG